>JBAYOX010000196.1:0-4043 GCA_041678025.1 Aminobacteriaceae bacterium | reverse complement strand
AATCCCACAGGTCCCGGAAAAAAGCATCCACGACCGCATCCGCTCTCCACATCGGAGAGACGGCAACAACGGCTATATGCGAAGGCCCGTCCAGGGAGCGAAAAGGCGTGCAGCGAACGAAATCGCACCCCTGAAACCTGGGGAATCCGTACTGAACATACGCCAATGTCCCGGGTTCCAGAGGGTTGTGATTGGTGCGCATCAAGCCCATCCCTCTCTGCCTGTCACTGTGGAGCACAGCACCCAGGTAGACCAACCACGTGCGAGGGTGAATCGTGAACTCGACCAGGGTATGAAAAACACCATGAGATATGTTCACTGTAGCAGTCGGGGGTACCTCCGAAAAAGACACCCCACGGCTCAAAGCTCCGTACTCCCCTGAAACAGGATTTGTCGAGCGCAAGTACACATGCGCGGTATCCGCGCCCGGCAGCGAGCGCCGATCCATGGCGTGCAACAGCACTTCTGGAACACCCTCGCTCACGGAACGCCCGCACGCATCAACCCACGCCCCGCTCACGGCGCCCCGCCGTCCGTGCTGCCATTCAGCCGCTCTATCACCGTGGCCGACAAGGCGCTAACCGAGCGCGCCGTAATAGTGTAGGAGCGCCCGTCGAAAACCTCCCCATCGATACCCTTGATGCTCGGGTGCCCCTCGGTATCGAAAGACTCCACCACCCAGACCACTCCCAAATAAGTGAACGTATCCCCCACGACGGAGACACCCGCCGAGTACGTGAAAAAATGCGCCGTCAGCGTGATCCTTGCCTGCTTGACCCCTCCCGGACGCCGAATAAAAACAGTGTCCCCGTTGGCCGCGGTGACGAACTCGCCATTAGGGAGGAGCTCGACACGAACCACTTCATAATTCGAAACACCTGTCGAAGATACCTGCTTTGTTCCGGCCATTGCCCTCCCCCCTAATTCGTCAGCGCACCAAGAATGTCGCGCCCCGGCCATAACGACCGCGCGGCCCGGGCGGCCTTATCGCCGATAACGCGGGCGACCTGCTCTCCGCCCTCGTTGCCGTCCTTGACCTCCATCCGCTGGATATTCACCGACACCGATAGACTCGCCCTTGCGTCCACGGAGCCCGCCGCACCGGACAAGGGGGCGCCGCTCGCCGGAAGCCCTTTCGAAAGCGCGGCAGTCGAAGCGTCGACGCCCCTTGCGAGCCCGCCGAAGATCTCCGTCGCCGTCGCTCCCCGCTCTATGATCGCGTCGAATGCGCGAATCGCCGCCTGATGCAGACGATCCAGCGCCTCGATGCCCGTGGCGGACGGCTGAGATATTCCTCTCTCTATAGCCTCGGTCACCTTTCGAGTACTCTCCGAGGCGGCCACCGGGGAAAACGCCTTCTGCATATGCGCACCCACCTCTTGGGCAGCCTTCTCCGCGCTCTTTACAAAATCCCCGAAAGGCGACTCCTTCCTACCCTGACGTTCAAGACCGATGTCTTCGAAGACCCTCGCCTCCGAAGCCTTGGCAAGCTGACTTATCAGCGCGTCCGAGATGTTGATGCCCAGTTCGGCCCACTGTCCCTCGACCATCTTCGCATTCGTCCCGGACGCCGTTTTCATCAGCGACGAAAGCAGCTCCTCCGCCTCACTGAGAGCCGAGCCGCTCAGAAACCCGCCCTTCATCGCCTCGGCGATCATCCGCATGGGCTGCGTGCTCTTACTCAGTTCGTTTCGCAGCTCGGAAATAGCGTCCTTCGTCTTGTTCGCCTCGGTAGTCGCGCTGCGGAAGCTTTTCAGCGCAGCCTGACCGAACTCGCCCGCTGAAAGCGTGCTCTTTTCGAGAGCCTCTGTCACGCCCCGAGTGATCCCCTCCGCAAGAAACGGATTGCCGGCAATCTCCTGCTCCTCGTCGATAATGGTGCTCATGGCCTTGGAAAACTGCTGCCCGAGGATCTCCCCCATGCGCTCCATGGGGATGTTCAGGTCCTCGGCCACCTGCTTCGCCATGCTGCTCATCTCTTCATACTGCTTCATCGCCTGCTGAATGGCGTCCTCGGTGAGAAGCATATTCTTATCGATACCGGCATATTCCCGCGTCACCCGCGCCCTGACTATCTCGTCGGACGCGCGCCCGGCCAGCTTGCGCACCTCCTTGGGCAAGTCGGCGAGGTTTTTCAGATAAGCCTCGACGCCCTCTTTTCCGGACTCGTCCCATGCCTTCAGCACCTCGACGCCCAGAAGCCCCTTCATCCTGCTCACTATGTCGCTCTCGTCCCCACCTTTGTCGAAAGCCTCCATCAGACTCTCGCTGCGCGGGGAGACAGCCTTTGCAAGTTCGATCCCGAACTCCTTCGCCCGGTGTTCCACCATGTACTGATAGCGGTCGGAGAGCTTGGAGAAGGACTCCTGATCCTTCGCAAACGCCTCGACCGCCATGCGCTGGAACTCCTCGTTCAACAGCCGGAACGCATCAATATTCCCCTGCTTCGCCTCAAGGTAAATCTCAGCCTGCTTTAGCCTCTCAATAGAATTCGCATCGTCGGCCTCGGCCTTTTGCAACTCGTCGAACGCTCGATCAGCCATATTGAAAGTGTACGCCAAGGCACCGACAGCGGCGGCCACCGCCCCTATCCCGGCGACCACCGGATGAGTCGCGGCGAACCACGACAGCCCCTGCGCCAGGCGTGTCACGTTGGCCAGCACGGCAAGGATCTTCCCCCCCAGCCAAAAGGAGCTGATCGTAAGCGCTATCTTCTCGAAATTGGTCGCGATATACTCCCACGGCACTCTCTGCGCAAGGCCGACGAAAGCGTTCCCCAGCGCCTTCACCCCGGCCGCGACCCCCTCGATGCGGGAGGCGAAATCCTCGATCTTAATGGAGTCGAGCCAGTTCTCGAACCCCTTGCCCTCTTGAACCGTGATCCCCATCCCGCTCGCGAAGGCGCGAACGGCGACCTCCCCCGCCTTCGTCCTCTCTATCCACTTGTTGAGGGTGTTGGTCAACTCGGTCAGACGGTTGGTAAAGGGGACGAGCGATCCCTGGAGCTGGTCGAACAACGTTATGCCAGCTTCTTTCCTGGCCGACTGGAACTTCTCCTTGACCATGTTCCAGTCGCCCATCCTGCGGGCGATGGCTTCCTGGGTGGTCCCCATCTCGACCAGTCTCTTCTCGAAATTCAGAATCTGGTCGGCACCCTGCGCCAGGATAATGCCGACCGTGCCGGCCCTCATGCCGAAGAAACTCATCGCCTCGGAGGCTTTTTGCGTGCCGCCCTCGACAAGGACCTTTTGCAGATCCTCGAAGACCTCCCGGAAGTTCCGCGCGGTGCCGTCGGCGTTCTTGATCTCGACGCCGAGCTTGCGCAAGGCCAGGCCGCCTTTCGCCATATCGTCCTGTATCTTCTGCGCCGCCATTCTCCAGCCTGCGCCCATTGTGCTCGCGTCGAGCCCCTGATTGGCCAGCACCGCGAGCTGCGCGACCAGCTCCTCGATCTTCATTCCGAACGCGGCCGCCACCGGAGCGGAGTACCCGAGAGCGACCCGCAGCTTATCCATGGTCAGCGCGCTCTGGTTCGCCGCATTGTTGAGCAGATCGGTAACGAAACCGGCCTTCCCCGCGTCGAGATTGAACGCCGTCATCGTGCTGCTCAACAGATCGGCAGACTCGGAAAGCCCGTAAACCTGCGAGATGGACAGGTTCATCACGTGCTCGACGGAATCCTGTATCCGCTGCACGTCCCATCCCTTCTGAGCCAGAAGCGTCATCGCCTCGGCCGCTTGCGACGCGCTCCGCGGCAGGTCCCTTCCGAGCTGGCGCGCCTTCTCGGTGAGCGCCGCAAGCTCCGCCCCCGTAGCCCTGGAGATAGTGGCAACCGTGGTCATCTCCTGCTGAAAATCCCCGCCTATCCGCAAGGAATAGCGCGTGAGCAGCCCCACGGCCCCGGCGACCGCGCCAATGCCGCGCACCATGGTGTTGAAAAGCGGATTCACAACGCTCCCGAGGCTCCGGCTTACGCTGTCCATCCTTGCGGCGGCGCTCCCAAGCGCGGCGTGCACGCCGCCAAAGCCCCTTGTCATCCCGTT
>JBAYOX010000195.1:0-4083 GCA_041678025.1 Aminobacteriaceae bacterium | reverse complement strand
TCGCGGTCGGCTCCCCGGTGAATCCGCCGACGGTACGCCCCTTCACGCAGACGGCGATTCCGTTCCTATCGGATATTCCCATCCTGGGGACGGCCCTCTTCAACCAGTACACACTGGTTTATATTGCGCTGCTCCTCGTGCCGCTGGTATGGGTTCTACTCTACCGCACATCCTGGGGACTCGCCATCCGCACCGTCGGTGAGAACCCATTCGCGGCGGATACTGCGGGAATCGACGTTAACCTGACACGAACTCTCTGCCTCGCGGCAGGAGGCGCGCTTATGGGCATCGGAGGCGCGTTTTTGACCCTTGCCCACCAGAACATGTTCCTGATCGACGTGGTTGGCGGCAGGGGATGGATCGCCATCGCCATGGTGATCTTCGGCAACTGGGACCCGGTGAAGGGGATGGCGGGAGCGCTTATCTTCGGCTTTCTCGACGCGCTCCAGCTTCGCCTCCAGGGGTTGGGATTTGATATACCCTTCCACCTCTTCCTGATCATCCCATACCTGATGACGGTCGTCGCGCTCGTCGGCGTTTCACGGCGTGCGGCTGCTCCGGCGGGGCTGCTGAAGCCTTACAGGAGAGAAGAAAAGGGATAGGGGCAGCTTCGCAGAGGAGTAACGCCCCTTCATCGTGCACATATACGCTGAAAAGCGGTTCTGCGGAGTGGTACCCGGCGAGTTTTTCGGGAGCGCTCGGACGGAGAGTATTTTATTGCATCTCTTTGTGAAAGAGAGGAGAAAGCATGACGTTACATCATGTAGGAAAGAGCGTTCAGCGTGTGGACGCCGTGCGGAAAGCTACGGGAGAGGCGGTCTTCATAGCCGACATCGTTCTTCCGCGGATGTTGCACGCGAAGGTTCTGAGGGCCGGTGTCCCTCACGCCAGGATTCTTTCGATCGACACGTCGAAGGCCTCGGCGATGCCAGGCGTTAAGAGAGTTGTCACAGGGCAGGGGTGCGAGATGCTCTTCGGCACCTGTCTCTGGGACCAGCCACCGCTGGCGGTCGACAAGGTCCGCCATTCGGGCGAACCTGTCGCGGTGGTCCTTGCAGAGACAGAGATGCAGGCGGCCGCTGCACTCAAGGAGATCGTCGTGGACTACGAAAAACTACCATTCGTCCTCGACCCGGTCGAGGCTGCGGCTCCCGGCGCTCCGCTCATACACGAGAAGAACGGAGAGTACCGGAGGGTGGAGTACTCAGTCCATCCAATCCCCGGAAGCAACGTCTTTCACCACTATAAGCTGCGTAAAGGTAATGACCGGGAGGGGTTCGCGGAGGCCGACGTAACGGTCGAGGGGGAGTTCGAGTTCCCCCTGTCCAGTCAGGCCCCCCTTGAACCGCACGGCGCGATCTGCCGCTTCGGCACGGACGGCGATATCGAGATATGGGCCTCCAACCAGGCCCCGTTCGTCCTCCGGGACGTTCTCGCCGGCATGTTCGACGTGCCAGCATCGAAGGTGCGCGTCCACATCCCGTACCTTGGCGGTGGTTTCGGCGGCAAGTCCGACGTGAGTATCGAACCGATGGTCGCCTATGCGGCGAGCTTCGTCCCCGGATACGCCGTCAAGCTGGTGCTCACGCGCGCCGAGGTCACCTCCGGAGCGCTGATAGGGCGCGGAATGAAGGGACGCATGAAGATCGGCGCGAAGCTCGACGGTACCTTCACCGCGCTGAAGGCAGATATGTACTTCGCGGACGGCGCTTACGGCGATACGGGATGGCCCGTGGACACCGTTGCCGGACACAACTGCACCGGTCCCTACGAATTCCCCAACGCGACGGTTGACGTCTACGGCGTCTACACCAATTCGCCGATCGTCGGAGCGTACAGGGGGTACGGACACCCCGAGGGGCAGTTCATGTCCAGCCGCCTGATCGACATGCTGGCCAGAAAGCTGAACATGACACCGGCCGAGATCATGCGGAAGAACTTTCTCCGCGAGGGACGGAAGAACTCCCTCGGACAGACGATCAAGAGGAGCAACGGCGACCTCTTCGGCTGCCTCGACGCCGTGGAAAAAGCCCTCGCCGAAGAGCCGCTTCCAGCGAACGACGAGCGGTACGTCCACGGCAGGGGCATCGCCTCTATGATGAAGTCGCCCAAGATGGCGGCGAACGCGTCTTCATGCTGCCATGTGCAGGTCAACGCCGACGGAAGCGCCTTCGTCAACCTCGCGGGGATAGAGATGGGGCAGGGAGTCCATACTGTCTTCGCGCAGATGGCGGCCGAAGCGCTTGAAATACCGTTCGAGAAGGTACGCGCCTACTCGGAGGTGGATACGCAGTTCTCCCCGTGGGAGTGGCAGACCGTGGCCTCCATGCAAACCTACCGTGGAGGGCGCGCCATTCAGGATGCTTGCCGCGCGCTCGTCGAAAAGGCGAGGAAAACAGCAGCGAAGGCCTGGAACTGCGCCCCCGGCATGATTTCCTACAAAGAGGGCGTCTGCGTTCATCCGAACACCGGAGAGACTCTCTCCCTCGCAATGCTCGCGCGCGGCTTCATGGCCGCCAACGGGCTTACGGCAGGCGAACCGCTTGCAGCGACCGGCTGGTACCGAGTCCCGGAGATCACGGAACCGGACCCGGAGACCGGCATGGGGAACGCCGCCGGAAGCTGGACGTTCGGCACTCAAGGGTGCTCGCTCCGCGTCGACAGACAGACAGGCGAGATCAAGATCCTTCACTTCGCCTCGGCGTTCGACGTCGGCAAGGCGGTCAACCCAACCGCAACGCGCGGACAGGTAACGGGCGGTGTCGTCCAGGGGATGGGCGCTACATTGATGGAGAAGATACTCTTCACCGAGGAGGGCGTCGCAAAGAACGTAAACTTCCCGGCGTACAAGATTCCGCGCCTCCACGACGCGCCTGAGAAGCAGACCGTAGTGCTGCTGGAGACCCCCAACGAGGAGGGGCCGTGGAGCGCCAAACCCATGGCGGAACACCCCATCGTCGCGGTGGCACCAACCATCCTCAACGCGCTTCGCGACGCCACCGGCATCGAGTTCACCTCGCTTCCGGTCACGCCAAATAGAATGCTGGAATCGCTGAAATCCGGGAAGGAGGTTCTTTAGAATGCGCGTCCTAAACTTCACAGTCAACGGAACACCGCGGACGGTACATCTTGAAGAGGGGCGCATCATGCTCGTCGACGCGCTACGCGACTCACTCGGGCTCACCGGGACCAAGGTCGGGTGCGGCACGGGGCAGTGCGGCTCGTGCACCGTGGTGATGGACGGAAAGGCAGTGACAAGCTGCACCGTCCCCGCCGAGAAGGCGGAGGGGACGAACATCCTCACCATCGAATCCCTCTCCGAGGGCGGCGTCCTTCACCCCATTCAGCAGGCATTCGTCGATGCCGGGGCGATCCAGTGCGGCTTCTGCACTCCCGGGATCATCATGCGCCTATACGCGCTCTTCACCCAGACCCCCGACGCAGACGACGAAGCGATCATGAAGGAGCTTGACAAGCACCTCTGCCGCTGCACCGGATACGAGACCATCGTCAAGGCGGCGCGAGTCGCTCGGGAGAAGCTCCGCGCACCGGGCGCGACGCTTTGAACGGAGCAAAATGAAAGGAGAATAAACTTATGACATTCAGTCTTCTGATAAAGAACGCACGGACCCGCTTTTCACAGGGAAAGACCCTCTCCATAGGCATCGAGGGGGAGAAAGTCGCCGCCATCGGCGAGAACCTCCCCGAGGCTGGTGCGGCGCAGGTCATCGACGCCGGCGGAAAGCTGGTCACAGAGTCCTTCGTGAACGGCCATCTCCACCTGTGCAAGGTGTACACGCTGGAGATGGTGGGACAGGACGCGCTCTCCTCCTACCACGGCGGGAGCATGGGGGGGGCCATGACGGCCATCGAACAGGCCTCGCGCGTGAAGGACCACTACGACGAGAAGTGGATAATCGAGAACGTCCGCAAGGCCTGTCGCCTGGCGCAGAAGTACGGCAACACCCACATCCGCGCCTTCGCCGACACGGACACCAAGGCGAAGCTGGAAGGGGTCAAGGCGCTGCTGAAGGCCCGCGAGGAGTTCAAGGACATAGTGGACCTCCAGGTGGTCGCCTTCCC
>JBAYOX010000194.1:0-4085 GCA_041678025.1 Aminobacteriaceae bacterium | reverse complement strand
CCGATGCTCCCCTGCGCAGTTATGGATGCGCCCTCAAACTGCGATTTCGCGCTCAGGTTCGCGGCCGTCGGAGTCAGCTTCACCTGCGCGCGCGACTCGGTGACTGAGTACCCCATCATCCCCAGGCTGGGCGCGCTGAACTCGACCACTCCAGACAGTGTGTCCGCCGTACCTCCAAGCTTGATACTGAAGCTGTCGATCTGCCCGGAGACATCTCCAAGTCCCGGATAGACCTTCTTGAGCTCCGCCAGCTCTATCCCAGAGCCGGAGAGCGCGAGGTCCACAGCCGGTGCCTTCCCATCGCCGAAGGAGAGCGACATGCCCCCTGCCAGCGGCATCCCCATGACTCGGGCGTCCATCTCCTCTACGGAGAGCCTGTCGACCCCAAACGACCAATTGGCGCTCAGGCTGTCAACCGGATAGCCGAGGATCGACCTGCCGGAATACTCCAGGTCTCCCGCCAGTGCGGGCGCGTTCCACTCCCCCTCTCCGCGGAAGGATAGCGATACCGCCCCGTCGAACCCCTCCGGCGACAGTGCAGGCCAGAAGGAGGCCAACTCTGCCAGGTCGAGCTCCTTGACGGACCCCGAGACACCGAGTGACGGCGCAACCCTTCCAGAGGCTGCTACAGCGCCCTTGCCGACCTTCAGTGACATGGAGCGAATCTCTGCGACCTCTCCTTCGAGCAACCCCTCGATAGAGCCCTTCACGGGGACGCCGTTGACCGCCAGTTCAACTTCGGCCTGAATCTCGGGCCCCCTGATCGCAAGGTCGACCTTTGATATATCCGCCCTGCCCCACTTTGAGAGGACAGAGCTATCGACAAAGCGAATTGTATCTATCGGGATCTCGCCTCCGCCTCCGCCGTCGAACTGCAACTGAGCGATCTGACCGGCGAGTTCGTCAGCATCTATCTCCACCCCTCCGACCGAGAGCATGCTCAGCCTGGGCGACCTCGCCAGCAGCGACATCAAGTTCAAAGAGACATCTAGATAGCTGGCGCTGAAGAGAGGCGCACCCCCCTTGGCTAGGGAGACCCCCTTCATGGAAAAGCCTCTGACCGGATTGCCGCTGACCTCCGACACAGTAAGATCGGCGTCCATGAGCTCCTTGACTGCCGAGCCCGCCTCCCTCACCACCAGGTCTCCAGCGAAGTTCAGCGTCCAGACAGCCCCTCCGGCGATCGCCGCGAGCGCGACAATAGCGATAAGCACCTTCTTCATTTCTATCTACCCCCTCTTCCATCCCTGTATACATCCTAACGGACATGTCGCTGATAACCAGCCACCTTGAAACACTTACAGCATCAAAGCAGGACACCCTCCGCGACCATTACGGTCATTCCACTGAGCGAGACCTTGACGGACTCCCCGGATGGATCGAACCTCAGGGACACTCTGTTTACCCCGCCGGGGTTCTCCACCTCCACCAGTGCATCGGCCGAGTGGGTACGGCCGTCGCGCATGATCCACGCTATGGCAGAGGCTGCGGAGCCTGTGCCGCACGAGTCCGTCAGCCCCTCCACTCCCCTCTCGTATGTAACTGATTTTATCCTTGAGTCCCCGTCGCCCTCGATGAAGTTTACGTTCGTACCGCCTGGGAAGAGATCGGCGTTATACCTCAGCTCACGACCTGCCTCGGTCATCCGACTTCGTGAGAGCGGCCCCCCCTCCAAAAACAGCACAAGGTGCGGGACCCCAACGGTCATGAACGAGGCAACATACACCCTGTCGAGCGCTTTAAGGGCGTGATTGAACCATGAGTCGGCGAGTGAGGTTACTCCCATGTCGAGCTCTACGAAGGGCGGCTTGACAGAGGCCCTCATCGTCCCCGCAAGGGTCGAGAAGGTCTGCTCGACCCCGGCAATCCCTTTCTCGAAGGCGTACCTTGCGATGCAGCGCGCGCCGTTGCCACACATCTCCCCCTCGCTGCCGTCGGCGTTGAACAGGCGCATCCTGTAGTCGACAGAACTATCTTTTTCGACCAGCAGAATGCCGTCCGCGCCGAGGGAGCTTCGCCTTTGACAGTAGCGCCTCGCCATCTCCCCGAGCTCGTCCGTTGCAAAGCGCCCCTCCCTGTCATCTATCACTATGAAGTCGTTTCCGTTGCCATGCATCTTCACAAAGGGAATCACTCTCATATGCCTCCCTCCCTCTGGTTATATATTCTACACTACACTTATCATCGGCTTTTTGCTATCATCGTTAAAAAGAGAAACTAGCGACGGGGAGGAAGAGGCGTGAAAAGAGAAGATTTAATCCGGTGGATAGAGGAGCACGACTGCGTCGTGCCTCTGGACGGCGGCATGGGAACGCTTCTTGCCGACAACGGATGGAGCCCTCCGGCATTGCCGGAGGAGATGAACCTGACCAACCCGGAGACAGTCGCATCCATCCACTCCTCCTACATAGAAGCAGGGGCGCGGATAATAGAGACCAACACCTTCGGAGGCACCCCGGTCAAGATGGCGCACCGTGGGCTTGAAGGCAGAGCCCGCGAGATAAACGCACGAGCGGCGAATCTCGCTCGAGAAGCCGCACGTGGAAAAGCCCTTGTGGCTGGCTCGGTCGGACCACTTGGGGAGCTGCTGGAGCCGTTCGGGCCTCTCTCATTCGACGAGGCCTACCGCGCCTTCCGCGCTCAGATGGAGGGGCTGGTCGAGGGGGGCGCGGACTTTCTGCTGATCGAGACCATGCTGGATATGCGAGAGGCGAAGGCCGCGGTGATGGCTGCGAAAGACACCTCTCCCGGCTTCGCCTTCGTGGTAAGCTTCACCTTCGACCAGAAGGGGCGAACCGTCACCGGGACCCCTCCCGAGGTCGCGGCCCGCTGGGCGTCACTGATGGGCGCGGCAGGGGTCGGTGCCAACTGCGGCGTTGGACCGGAGGCGTACGTGCCGGTCGCGGAGCTTCTTAGCGAGCATGCAGGCCTGCCCGTCTTCGTCTACGCAAACGCGGGGCTTCCGGGCGACGGGGAGTACTGCCCACCCGAGGAGTTCGCCGGGTGGGGACGGAAGCTCGCAGAGGCGGGAGCAACTGTCGTAGGCGGCTGCTGCGGCTCCACGCCAAAGCATATCTCCGCGCTCGCCTCAGCCATTAAAGGCATCAAACAGCGCAAGAGCGCGCCTCTCCGGGGCACGCCTCTGGCCAGCAGAAGCAGGCTCGTGCTCGCAGGCAAGGGGCACCCCTTCTGTGTGATCGGAGAGAGGATCAACGTATCGCGAAAATCACCGCTCAGAGTCGAGGTGGAGCGCTCCGTTTGGACCACCCTCAGGGAGGAGGCTCGCCTTCAGACCGAGGCTGGGGCTCACGTCATCGACGTTAATGTCGGTCTGCCCGCGATCGACCAGGCAGCCGCCATGTCCGCCGCAGTCGCGGCCGCTGGACAGTCCACCCAGCTTCCCCTGTCGATCGACAGCGACAGCCCGTCCGTACTAGAGGCGGGACTCGCGGCCGTCACCGGAATCCCCCTTCTCAACTCATTCACAGCCAAGGAGGACGTACTACTCCCCGGACTGGCCCTGGCGGGCAGGCACGGTGCATCTGTCATCGTCCTCCCCATCGACGAGGACGGCCTGCCGGAGAGCATAGAGGCTCGACGGTCGGTGATCCGAAAGATCATCCGCGCCGCGGAGTCGGCCGGGTTCCCACGTGAGGGGCTTATTGTCGACGGACTGGCGCTCGCGGTCGGCGCGGACCACAGAGCGCCGCGCGTCACCCTCGCCGCCCTTTCTTTCCTCGCGGAGGAGGGTATAACGTCTGTACTGGGGGTAAGCAACATATCGCACGGAATGCCGGCCCGCTCCCTGCTGAACAGGACGTTCACCTCCATGGCCATCTCAGCTGGTCTGGACACCGCGATAATAAATCCGCTCGATCACTCTATGATGGAGTCTATCGCAGCCTCTGAGCTGCTTGCCGGGCGGGATACCGAGGGCAGAAGGTTTATCGCCGCCGCGCCCTCTTTTGGAGCTTCGACCGTCCTTTCACAGGACACCAAGGCTTCCGCGCCAGTGCCGCATGAGGAGGAGCCCCTTCCCGTTGAACCGCACTTCCTGCCCCTCTCCCTTTCGATACTGCGAGGGG
>JBAYOX010000193.1:0-4114 GCA_041678025.1 Aminobacteriaceae bacterium | reverse complement strand
GATGAACTTTCCGAACTCCCTCTTCACCGCTTCGTCAGACGGCGGCAGTATCACATCCGCCTCCCCGTAGAAGACCGGCTCGTGCTCAAGCAGCGTCATAACATGCAAAAAGAGCATCTCCGCGTCCTCCCTGTTGGCGTAGTAGATCGCGTAGTCCACCACTCCCTTGCTGGTCTCGCTGCCGTCGATTGGCACAACCACTTTTTTCATCATCATCGCCTCCTCTTGACGGATTAAACCGCGACCCTATCGCAAGTCCTGCATAGAGTATAGCACCGGGTCGGTCGCCGTGCCTGAAAAATCCGAAATCGAGGGCGCACCCGCGCTTTCCTGCTAAAATATACGCAAATATCCAACCGGGAGGTAGAACCATGCTTACAGTCTCCGACTCGGTACTCTCATTCTCGCCCCTTCACACGCCCGCCGCACGGGCGCGTCCGGGCGATGCGGTGCGTTTCATCGCGCAGGACTGCTTCTGCGGCCAGATCACCGACGAATCCGTCCTGACGACGGAGATAGACTTCAGCAAGCTGAACCCCGCCGCCGGGCCGGTGTTCGTCGAGGGGGCCGATCCGGGGGACGTCCTGTGCGCGGATATTCTGTCGATCGACGTCGCGGACAGGGGGTACCTGTGCACCATGCCCGACTACGGGCCCATGGGCGACTGGTGCGAGCTCCGCACCAGAGAGGTGGAGGCGCGGGACGGCATGCTGCGCTTCAAGGATCTGCTCTTCCCGGCGCGTCCGATGGTGGGAGTCATAGGGACGGCCCCCGCAACGGGAGAGGTCTCGTGCGAGGATGCGGGTCCTCACGGGGGCAACATGGACTGCAAGCTCATAGAGCCGGGGGCGAGGGTCTACCTCCCGGTGCGAACCAGCGGCGCGCTCTTTCAGCTCGGCGACCTGCACGCATCGATGGGGGACGGCGAGATTGGCGGCTCGGGGGTAGAGATCGCCGGGTCCGTGATAGTTCGCCTGGGGCTGGTTAAAGGCTTCTCTCTGGACTGGCCTCTTGTGGAGTCGTGCGGGATGATCCACGCGATCGCGAGCGGGCCGGAGTTCGTCGAAGTCCAGCGCCAGGCCGCTCGCCAGATGCAGCGCCTGGTCAGTGCGGCCTGGGGGTGGGACGACACCGACGCCGCCCTCTATCTGGCCGCAAGGGGGGATTCGGCCATATGCCAGAGCTGCAAGCCGAGCGACTTCGACATAGTTCTGCGAGTGGGAGCGCCGGTCGAGCCGACCATGCCGCGACTGATACCTACACCGTGCCATGGGCTGCCCTGCTCAGGAGGATAACTCGGAGTTTCGTCCCGAAGGAAATTTTTCTATGCACAACCCCTTGACAAATAACGGAAACTCGTCTAGCATGTTCTGCCAACGGACCCCGAAGGGGGATTCTCAAGGAAAGGAGACGGTCGCCTTGGCGAGGACAGCCCTGAATATGAACGCAATCAATAACGGCACGTATTTCGTGTTCGCGTTTACCGGTGGCCTTTGGCTTTATTACGCCAACGGCCTGTCTTCGTGTAGGAATCCGTCTTCGGCTTCTTCATATCCAGCCTCTCCTGGTTAAAACGCAGACAGGAAAGGCGATATAAGAGAAAAGCAAACACGCCGGAACCGGGTTTCTACGCCCAGGTTCCGGTTTTTTTATTGGGATTTCAAAAAGGGGGAGAATGACATGATGGTAGTGGAAATGAGTGATAGCAGTACGCAACGTGACCTGGACATTCTTTGTGAGTCATTGGCCGGAAAGGGGCGTACATTTAAGATCGCTCCGGGGAGCCGCGGGACATACGTGATGTCGCCCGATGTCTCCAGGGCTGCGGACTCCGACCCATTCAAGGAGCTGTCCGGCGTGCGCGGCGTCAGCGTCACCTCCTGCTGTTACCCCCTTGCCAGCAGAGAGATCGGCGGCGAGCCCCGCCCGATGGAGCTTGCTCCGGGGCTGTGGATAGGCGGAGGAGAGCCGGTGATAATGGCGGGACCGTGCGCGGTCGAGAACAGAGCGCAGCTCATGGAGACGGCCAGAGGGGTTAGGCGCGAGGGCGCTCACGTACTGCGCGGGGGCGCGTTCAAACCGCGCTCTCACCCCTATGCCTTCCAGGGGCTGGGTAGCGAGGGGATAGCCCTGCTTAAGGAGGCTCGCGCCGCCACCGGCCTTCCTGTGATCACAGAGGTCATGTCGCCGGAGGAGGCAGAGTGGGTGGCGCCGCACATCGACATCCTGCAGGTGGGCACGCGCAACATGCAGAACTACTCCCTGCTCAGGACGCTGGGAGAGCTTGACAGGCCCGTGCTGCTGAAGCGCGGCATGTCCGCCACCGTCGAGGAGTGGCTTCAGGCGGCGGAGTACATCCTGGCCGGTGGGAACGAGCGGGTGATACTCTGCGAGAGGGGCATCCGCAGCTTCGACAAAAGCACGCGCAACACCCTCGACCTCGGCATCGTCCCGCTTGTGAAGTCCATGACCCATCTGCCGATCGTCGTCGACCCGAGCCACGCCACAGGCAGGCGCGAGCTGGTGGCGCCGATGAGCCTGGCCGCGCTGGCCGCCGGGGCGGACGGGCTGATTCTGGAGGTACACTGCTCTCCGGAGACGGCACTGTGCGACGGTCCGCAGTCGCTGACGCTGGACGACTTCTCCGAGTTGATGTCGCGGACGTCGCGCCTCATGAACGCCCTGCAGGAGGAGGAACCGTCGTGGCGGATGCCGGTCGCCAGATGAACGGGAGTATTCTGAATCGGGGATCCTCCACCACCGTGGTCGTTGGGGAGGGGCTGCTGTCCGGACTGCCCCGTATCACCGGGCTTGACGAGCCGCCCTTCGTCGTGGCCGACGAGATAACCGGCCCCCTGTTCGCCGACTTCATAGGGGAGAGATGCGGCCTGCTCAACCTGCCCAGAGGGGAGGGGACCAAGAGCCTGGACAGTCTGTCGAAAATCTACGCCTCCCTCGCCACCGCTGGGATCGACCGCTCCGGCACCATCGTCGCTCTGGGCGGCGGCGTTGTGGGCGACACGGCAGGGTTCGCCGCCTCCACCTGGATGCGCGGAGTAACCCTTATCCAGTGCCCCACTACCCTGCTCGCCCAGATAGACAGCGCTATCGGTGGCAAGACAGCCGTTAATCTGCCGGAGGGGAAGAACCTGGTCGGCTCGTTTCACCCCGCGCGGTGGGTGGTCTCGGACGTGGAGTGCCTGCGCTCCCAGGCCGACGACGACTTCAGACAGGGGCTTGCGGAGGCGGTAAAGTACGGTATGGGGGAGGATTGGAGCTTCTTTCGATGGCTGGAGGAGAATGCGCGACCCGTGCTGCGCAGGGCGTTGCCAGCGCTTAAAACTCTGGTGGCAGAGTGCTCGCGGATGAAGTTGGCCGTCGTAGACGAGGACGAACGCGAGACGACGGGGGTTCGCGCGCGGCTGAACCTGGGACACACGGTCGGGCACGCGCTCGAGGCCGCCTCGGGCTACCGCTGGAGGCACGGGGACGCCGTAGCGGCCGGTATGATGGTAGCAGCTCGCCTCTCCATCAGAATGGGGACGCTGCGCGAGGAGGAGCTCTCCAGGCTCGACAGGCTTCTGACTGTTTTCAGAATCCCCCACCGTCCCGACATGGAGTGGGATGAGCTTGTCCCCTTCCTCGCCCGCGACAAAAAATTTCACTCGGGCGATCCCCGCATGGTACTCCCCCGCTCCGGCGAACAGTGCACCCTCTCCTCAGTCCCGATGGACGACATACGCGAGGCCTACGGCAAATGAACCGGGAATAACTTTAATTCCCGCCTGAATGGGGGGCTCGGAGTGTACTCTCAAGGTCCTTCACTTCGTTCCGGACAACAGGTAGCTAGACGGCGGGTAACGGAGTGGGCAGGGGCTTGCTAGTTGATCGCCTGACCTGCCAGGAGTCGGACTTCGTCCTCGGGCAGGTCGACAAGCTCGGCAACTTCCGACGCAGACATACCCCTGCGTATCATGCGAAGGGCGGTATCGCGCTTGGTTTGTTTAACTCCTCGCACCAAACCAAGTTTAATGCCACGCTTTTCTCCCAGCTTAATGCCGCGCTTTTCTCCCAGCATCTCGCCCTCCTTAAGCCAGGCTTCGGCCCAGTCGGG
>JBAYOX010000192.1:0-4134 GCA_041678025.1 Aminobacteriaceae bacterium | reverse complement strand
CCCTCACCGAGGGTAACCCCTCAGTCACGGAAAAGATTTACTACGGGGAGGGCATGGATAGAGCCCTGGGATACCTGGCCAGCGTTGAACGAGAGTCGGGTCACCCCCTTGCAAAAGCAGTTCTGAAGGAGATCGGCGAGACCTCTCTCTACCCCGTGGAGAACACGGAGGTCATAAAGGGAGGCGGGATCACAGCAACCGTAAGAGGGAGCAGAATTGCCGTGGGCAACGTCGCCCTGATGGAGCGAGAGGGCGTCCACATCAGCGAGGAGGCCGCATCGGACATAGCCCGGCTTGAGGAAGAGGGCAACTCCCTGGTGCTTGCCGCCGTTGACGGTGAACTGAAAGTCCTTATGGGCATAAGGGACAGGATACGCAGCGGCGTGAAGGATCACCTGCAAAGCCTTAAAAGACTGGGAGTCAAAAACCTCGTCATGCTTTCGGGGGATAACCAGGGCACGGTGGATGCCGTAAGCCGGGAGCTAGGTCTTACCGAGGCTCACGGAAACATGCTGCCCGAGGACAAGGCTGCTTACGTTAAGAGGCTTATCGAGGAAGAGGGGCGGATAGTAGCCTTCGTGGGGGACGGCGTCAACGACAGCCCCTCCCTGGCCCTGGCCCACATCGGCATAGCCATGGGCGGAGGAACGGACGTGGCCATAGAGACGTCGGACGTGGTTCTGATGAACTCCGACTTTGGCCGATTGCCCCACGCCCTGGGGCTGACACAAGCCACGGCCCGGAACATGAGGCAGAACATCTTCATCGCCGTGGGAGTGGTATTCTTTCTGCTGGCGGCGGTGTTCTTCAGCGAGTGGATGAACATGTCCATAGGAATGCTGGTCCACGAGGGCAGCATCCTGGTGGTTATACTGAACGGCATGAGGCTGCTCCGGTACAGTTCCTGAGTTCCCCATAGGACAGCATCTAAATAAATGGTTATGCATCATACTAATAAAAAACAATATCTCAGGAGGTTCTAAAATGAAGACAGCGACAATTCAGCTTGAGGCCCTGGCCTGCCCATCCTGTGTACAGAAGATCGAAGGTGCGATCAAATCCTTCGACGGAGTGGAAAAAGACACACTTAAAATAATGTTCAACTCCAGCAAGGTCAAGTTTGATTATGATGATGGGAAACTTGCGCTGGAGGACGTCGAAAAGGCCATAACGGGACTGGGTTACGAGATAAAAAAATCCCAGTCAAAGTAAAAAATAACCCCGGCTGTTATACTGCCGGGGTTATTCACTATTCAGCTTACGAACTCTGGCCGATGTCCTCCAGCCCGGGGCGGTTCTTGATGGCGATTCGCCTGTCGACGCAGGTTCCGTCCCCGTCACATCGTGCGGGTAGCCTGTCAGCGCCTGTCGGCCTTTTTCTGCTTTGCGGGAGCCTTGAGCGGGACGAGGCCGGATTTGGGGGCTAGGCCCGACTCATGCTTGTGCCCGTTACCCTGATCCGTATCCACTGCGTCATACTTGAAAGTGGCCACCAGAGCCTGAAGGTCGGCGGCGAGTCCTGAAAGCTCCTCGGAGCCCTGTGCAACTCTCTCCGCGGACGTGCCCACCTCGCCCATCTGGTTCCTTACCGTGTCCGCCGCGGAGGCCGACGCGTTGACACGGGAGGCGATGTTCTGCACGGCGCTCGCTATCTCCTCACTCGACGCGGCCTGCTCCTGAGATACGGCGGCCATATCCTGCGTAGCGGAGGCGATATTCGCGAGAGCGTCCATCATCCGGCCTATCAGCTCCCGGGTCTCTTCGGCCAGCTTGCTGGACTCGTGGGAGTCCTTCATATTGGACTCAGAGGACGCCACAGCCTTGTCCAGATCCTTGGTTATGATGGATGCCAGGTCGGCTATCTTCTTCGCCGCCTCGTTGCTCTCCTCTGCCAGCTTGCGCACCTCTTCGGCGACCACCGCGAAGCCTCGCCCCGCCTCACCGGCTCGGGCGGCCTCGATCGCGGCGTTCAGCGCCAGCAGGTTTGTCTGGTCGGCTATGCCGCCTATCTGGGCTACGAAGTTCTGGATCTCGCGAGCACGCTCGCCAAGCTCCTTGACTTCCCTGGCAGACTCCTCGGCGTCGGAGGCCACTTTTCCGATGCTGTGCACGGCCTTCTCCACCGCTCTGACTCCCTCGTCGCCAGCGGCTCTGGCCTGTTCCACCTCTGTTGCCATATCGGTGCTCTTCTGCGCGGACGACTGGGCTCCGCTCGCGACCTCCTCGACCGATGCGGTTATCTCCTGTGTCGCTGCTGCAAGGCTCTCCATCTGCGAGGAGACGTCGTCCACCCCTGCGCGCGACTCCTCGACCCCTGCGTTCGACTCCTCCGCGAGGGCGGAGAACTCCTCGGCCGTCTCGCCGAGTTTGTTCGAGGCCCTCGCAATCCTTGATATAAAGGCGCCCAGTGAATTTTCTATCTCCACTGCGCTTGTCACCATCTCCGCTATCTCGTTCTTCTTGTAGTCGAGCAGCCACGCCACCGATGTGTCGTATGTGACATCAAGCGCGGCGAACCTGCGCATCAAATCCATAACGGCTTTGAGCGGTCTGTTTATCGACCGTTCTATCAAGAGGCCCAGAATCACCCCCAGTATAACCGCCACAGCCGCTACGGCTAGAAGGAAATTCTTGGCAGCCGCGATGCTGAGCTCGTTGGCCTCGTCCGCCTCCTCGGCGGCCTTTATACAGTAGTTCGAAAGGTCTACCAGGCCTGCGAGGAAGCTCGCCAGGGGTGCCTCGGCCTGTTCTTTGAAGTAAAAGTAGGCGTCGGAATTACGATTGTCGGTCGCCAGCTTTATGACTTCATCGGTCGCGCGCCGATATTCGACCAGGAATTTATTTGTCTCGTCAAGACGCTTTCGCTCGTACTCGTCCAGCTCTACCTTGCCGTAGTTCTCCAGATTGTAGTTGTTCAGCTCTCGAAGGTGGCGAATCTCCTCGGCCAAAGCTTTTTTCTCCTCCATATCGCTTGTTTGAGTCATAGCGAGGAGGTTACCCCTGATCATGCTGATATTGGCCCTTGCGTCGTTCATCCACTGAATCGGTAGCAGGCCCCTCTCGTACATGCCGTTAAGCTCCTCTCCCGCCGTGACCAGCTGGGTATAGCCGACCCAGGAGGCAGCCGCGGTGAATACGCACAAAATCACCGTCAGAAGTACAAGGCGCGCGCGAATAGTGAGGTTGTGAAGGAAGCTAATCATGATCTATCACTCCTTGTCTTTGGATTGTTTAATGGTTATTCGGCTAAGGTAATCCTAAGCGAAGCGCCCGTGTTAATTGAAGAGAGCAAGTAAAAATAGCATTGAATATATGCTGCATGCAATATAGCAGTAGCATGTCTGCAGGGTCAATATCTACAAGCATTTATTAACTAGAAGAATATGTAGTAACATTTGAATGGTATGAAATATAGTTTTTCGTCGGAGAAAATGCGGCCAAGGTCCGGAAAGATGGTAAGCCTCTCCTGACACTTGGCCGCTATCTTGATTGAGCCTGAGCTCATTGCCGATTTTTGCTATATGAGATTATGGACTCTATTGTCTCGTCGGACGACCGGAGGTTCAACACCTCAGCAATATCGTCAACGCCTGTCGGCCTTTTTCTGCTTTGCGGGAGCCTTGAGCGGGACGAGCCCGGATTTGGGGGCGATCCCGGACTTCGGGGAGAGCCCCGACTCATGCTTGTGCCCGTTCCCCTGATCCGTATCCACTGCATCATACTTGAACGTGGCCACCAGAGCCTGAAGGTCGACGGCGAGTCCTGAAAGCTCCTCGGAGCCCTGTGCAACTCTCTCCGCGGATGTGCCCACCTCGCCCATCTGGTTCCTTACCGTGTCCGCCGCGGAGGCCGACGCGTTGACACGGGAGGCGATGTTCTGCACGGCGCTCGCTATCTCCTCGCTCGACGCAGCCTGCTCCTCCGATACGGCGGCCATATCCTGCGTAGCGGAGGCGATATTCGCAAGGGCGTCCATCATCCGGCCTATCAGCTCCCGGGTTTCGTCCGCGAGTTTGCTTGATTCAAGCGAGTCCTTTGCGTTGCTCTCGGATGAGGCAACGACCTTGTCCAGATCCTTGGTTATGATGGACGCCAGGTCGGCTATCTTCTTCGCCGCCTCGTTGCTCTCCTCTG
>JBAYOX010000191.1:0-4134 GCA_041678025.1 Aminobacteriaceae bacterium | reverse complement strand
GATGTGCTCTATTTGGGGCTGAGGCGCGAGCGACGCCTGCTCTTCGAGAGCATCGACAGAAGGGTGGGGGAACAGTTCGCCTCAGGGTTCGTAGAGGAGGTAGAGTGGCTCCTGTCGAACGGTTACGACGAGCGCTTCCCCTCCATGCAGGGCTTCGGCTACAAGGACATAGTCGATCATCTTGGAGGGCGCTGTTCGCGCGAGGAGGCGGCAGAGAGAGACGCAAGGCAGACAAAAGCTTTTTCGCGACGGCAGGTTACTTGGTTTCGTAAATTTTCTCCAATAGTATGGTATGATACCGATGATTATGCGGTGGACGTGATAATTGACGCTATGGAAGGCGAGGCGTTGCACCATCTGGGGAGATGATTCTTCGCCGATGAAGCGGGAAAGGGAGATTGAGATCGCGTCGCCGACGGGATTCTGCTTCGGCGTAAAGAGAGCGATAGAAAGCCTTGAGAGACGCATCGAGGAGTGCGGGGCTCTGTCGGACGGGGTCAAGGTCTACTCGGTTGGGATTCCCATACACAACCCGCAGGAAGTGGAGCGTCTTTCGAAGAAGGGACTGAAGGTAGTCGACCGGGTCGACGACATCCCTCCGGGGTCGTATGCGTTTGTACGCGCCCACGGAGCACCCCCCTCGCAGAAGGAGGAGCTTGTCGCCAGATGCGGTGCCGCGAACGTAACGGATGCTACGTGCCCTTTCGTAAAGAACGCTCAGGACAAGGCCGCCTTCCTCGCGAGGGAGGGGTATGCGGTTCTTGTGCTTGGCGACCCCGATCACCCTGAGGTTCAGGCGATTGTGGGGTGCGCCGAGGGGGATGCGATGGTGGCTTCCTCTCTAGGCGAGGTCGAGGCCCTTGGCAGAAGAGACAGGTTGGGGGTAATATCTCAGACGACGCAGAAGGGCGAGTTTCTGGGGGCCGCAGCCTCCATCCTGGCTCCGCTGACGCGGGAGCTCAGGGTGTTCAACACGATCTGCGGCGCGACTACTCAGCGCCAGGAGGCCGTCAGGAGGATTACCTCGCGGGTCGACGGGCTGATAGTCGTAGGAGGCAGAAACAGCGCCAATACAGCGAAGCTCGTCGAGATCGCCCGCTCCCGGCAGTGCGACGTCCTGTGGATAGAGCACGCTGGTGAACTCTCCCAGGAGTGGTTCGCCGAAAAATCAAACGTTGGAATAGCAGCCGGCGCCAGCACACCGGACTGGCTGATAGAAGAAGTAAAACACGCTATAGAGACTTCGCAGGTGCCAAGGGGGATGGAAGGTTATGACGGAAGAATTTATGAATGAGGAGCTCCAAGCGACAGACGTCGAGACCTCGGAGGAGATCGAAAGAAACGAGATAGTCGAACCTCAGGAGACGATGGCCAGCATTATGGAGCAGTACGGTGAGGTGGAGGAACTCCATCGCGGAAAGATCGTCACAGGCACTGTGGTGAACTCCGTCGATGGAGGGTGGCTTGTCGACGTGGGGTACAAGTGCGAAGGTTTTCTGCCCACCAAGGAGTGGTCTCACAGAGTCCTGGTCGAGAACGACGACGAGCCAACGATCGATGAAAAAATCCAGGTGCAGGTTGTAAGCATTCGACATGGTGAAGAGGCTCAGCTTCATGTGAGCCGCTGGAGATGCGAGTTCGACCGGCGCTGGAATGAATTAGAGGATAAACTGGCACAGAACGAAGTGATACAGGTCAAGGGCATCCGCAAGGTAAAGGGCGGCCTCATGGTGGACTGCTGCGGCTTGGAAGGGTTCGTGCCCATATCGCACCTTGCCGAGGAGGGAAGAGGCGTCAACCCTGGAAAATTCGTCGATGAGGAGTTCAACGCCAAACTGCTGGAGAAGGACAAGAGAAAGCACAGATTGGTCTTCTCCAGACGAATGATTGTGGAAGAGACCCTGACGGCCGAGCGCGAGGAGTTCTACGCGAATATCCAGGAGGGAGCTGTTATCGAAGGCGAGATCAGCAGCATAACGTCCTTCGGTGTCTTCGTGAACATCGGCCCCATAGACGGACTGGTTCACATGAGCGAGCTCTCATGGAAGAGGAACATCAAGCCTAAGGAGATGTTCAAGAAGGGCGACCTGGTCAAGGTGAAGGTGATAGGCATCGACCGGGAGAACAGCCGTATTTCACTGAGCATTAAGCAGACGGAGGGCGATCCCTGGACGACCGCTTCGGCGAGGTGGAGCAGGAACGACAGGACCACCGGCATAGTCACAAACGTCACCGACTTCGGCGCTTTCGTAGAGGTCGAGCCGGGCATCGAGGGGCTCATTCACATTGGTGACCTGAGCTGGGTTCGCATCAAGCACCCGAGGGACGTGCTTCGCAAGGGGCAGGAGGTCGAGGTTCAGGTTCTTGACGTCGACATGGAGAAAAAGCGAATGAGCCTTGGCTACAAGCAGCTAAATGATCCGTGGGACGGCATAGCGTCGAGATACTCGAAAGATCAGGATATTACCGTCAAGGTCGTACGCCTGGCCGAGTTCGGTGCCTTCGTCGAGATCGAGGAGGGAGTGGAAGGGCTTATCCACATCTCCCAGTTGAGCACGAAGAGGGTCGAGAAACCGGGCGATGTCCTTACAGAGGGGCAGGAAATACTGGCCAGGATAATCGAGATCAACCCCTCCGAACGCAGGATGCGACTCAGCATCAGCGCGCTTGAGGAGCCCTCGGCGGAAGCACCGAAGCACCGCGATGAGGAGCGTCGCGGCAGGTCCAGACAGGAAAGAGAAGACTATGACAGACCCCAGCATAAGAACGTCGTCAACGATGGAGAGGCGAACGTGACGATCGGGGATTTCTTAAGGAGCTCCATGCAGGACTAAGGAACTATTAAGGGGTCGTCCGAAAGGGCGACCTTCTTTTTTATTCAATATTCGCAAGAAAGAGCGGCGAGATCTATGAAATCACTTAGGCTCAGAGTGTTCCCTGATCCTGTTCTGCGGGAGGAGACGCTTGATGTCTCCGAATTTGGCGAGGATCTCAAGGATCTGGTCGCCGAGATGGTTCGGCTAATGCGCGAGAATGACGGAGTCGGACTGGCCGCCCCTCAGGCAGGAGTTTTGCAACGCATAGCAGTTGTGCTGTACGAGGAGAAGCTGCATGTGCTGATCAATCCTGTTCTGCTTTCCTCGGAGGGGGAGCAGGAGGGAGAGGAGGGTTGCCTGAGTTTCCCCGGCATCTTCGGGAACGTCAGGCGGCCTCATAGAATAACGGTCCGCCACAGGGACCTGGAGGGGAACGAACACGATACTACCGTCGAGAGCTTTCTGGCTAGGGCCTTCATGCACGAGATGGACCATCTAAATGGACGCCTTCTCATTGATCACTTCTCCCCCATGAAGCGCACGATGGCCAGAAAGAAACTTCTCCGCGAAAGGCAGGCGGAGGGATGAGCTTCAGCGTCACGAAGCCGGGCATCAACAGGAAGCCCGTCCTGTGGTTCTTCGGGACAGGGGCCTTTGCCGCCAGCTGCCTGGGGCACATTGCAGAGAAGGTTGAGCTGGATCTCATAGTCACTTCCCCCCCCTCCTCAGGAGGGAGGGGGCTAAAAAGCATATCCTCCCCGGTTGAGAGAGCGTGCGACTCTCTTAGTCTGCCAGTGTCGCACTCCTCCAGTGTCTCGGAGGAGGCGGAGGTCCTTGCGCGCCTTCGAGAGTCCCCCCCCGACTGCATCCTGGTGGTCGACTTCGGCCAGAGAATAAAAGAGCCTCTTCTGTCGACTCCCGCCTGGGGATGCCTGAACATTCACCCATCGCTCCTCCCCGCCTACAGAGGCGCTGCCCCGATTCAGCGCGCTCTTCTGAACGGCGATAGCGTCTCCGGCGTATCTCTGTTTCGACTGGTCGAGGAGATGGATGCGGGTCCGATTCTGTTTCAAGAGAAGATGAAATTGGGCGAAACGATGACGGCCGGGGAATTATTGGAGATTCTTGCGGAAAAAGGTAGCAAACTTTACATAGAGGGTGTAAAATGTCTTTGCGATGGGAGCTGTTCGTTTAGAGAGCAAGATTCTGAAATGACCTCTTACGCACCTAAGATTCAGAAACACGAGGCGGAATGCCTCTGGACCGGTTCATCCAGGGGCGTTGTGAACAGAGTTCGCGCTATGAACCCCTCGCCCGG
>JBAYOX010000190.1:0-4140 GCA_041678025.1 Aminobacteriaceae bacterium | reverse complement strand
GCCCCTCGCGCTCCTTGAGCATGATTTCGCCGAAGGAGGCCAGAGCGCCACCAGAGACGTCCCTGAAGGTGGGTCCGTTGAACCTGTGCACCGGGTGGTAGAGGAAGCGCATGTCGCGGTTTACGAGGAAGGGGTAGCCGTGGTCGTATATTTTCACCGCGCTAAGCATGTCGCGCACGAAGCTGAAGTCGAAGGTCATGCCTGCGACCGCGGCCATCTTGCCCTCTATTAGGACGGGCATAGTGTAGGTGACAGTCTCCTCTCCGGAGTCGGATACGGTTATGTCGCTCCAGTATGGCGCGTTTGTGTCGATAGGCTTCCAGAACCAGGCCGTGGACGCGTTGTTCCTGTCTATGAGGTCCGCGGGGCTGAAGGACTTGGCGTCCATGAACTTGAACAACGAGTCGGCGTCCTGACGCTGAAAGCCCGCCATGTAGGTCTTGTTGACGCCGAAGAGCTCCGGGTTGAAGATGAGGAAGAGACTTCGCGCCACGCTGGACTGTGCACCGAGATCGTTGATGAACTTGCCGTTCTGTGCTCCGAACTGCGGTATTACGATGTCCGCGACCTCGGGCTTGGGCATGGTTGTGAACCTGGTGGTGACAAGCGCGTTGAGCGATTGCAGAATGCCCTCGAAGCGGTTGAAGGTCGCGTCCAGCTCGTTGGCAAGGGCCCCGGCCATGGTGATCTCATAGTCGTTCACCAGCCGTTGGATGCTGTTTCCGGAGATGCTCATCGAGAAGAAGGCTATGCCGCCGACGGAGACCACCAGTAAAAGGACCACGACGGCCAGGATGCGGGCACCTAACTTGTTAAATCTCATACTGTTCCCTCCTTAATGACCAGGCTGTCTCTTCAGAGCTTTTCTCTGAGCTCCTTCAGCTGTCGGGCACGGGCCGAAGCCCTCTCCTCCATGCCGAGGCGGTTTACGACCACTCTCTCGTTTACGCCTTTGAAAATCACTCCGAGTGCGTCGGATCCTACTATGTCGAACACCAGACGGTTGCCGTTAACCTCGCGGAGGGTGGCGCTGACTATAACGGTGGTCCCGGTCATAGCCGGTGCGTCATGCTCCAGGTCAAGCCTGCGCCCCACCGAGAGGTACCCTTCCGGGAGAATACCCTCGGTGACGGCCATGGACGCCGATACGGCGAGGGCTGCGCAGGCCGATGTCGACAGAAACTGGTTGAGATACGGGGACGAACTCCCGAACGTATCGTCAAGATCGACAGTCTTTTTTACCTCGCCGGTCAGGCCGGCCTTCAGCAGTGCAGTAAGCTCAAGCATGGTATATCCCTCCTCGGTGATATGTAGTGTAATGCGACTATCAGGCCCATTCTACCCCATTTCCTAAAAATCGGCATGTTTTGTCAAAAGAGATGCGAGCTCCGGGTCGAACTGCTGTCCTGACAGTTTTTTTATCTCATTAAGCGCCTCTTCGGCGCTCATCGGGTCCCTGTACGGAGTCCCTCTCGTCATGACGTCGAAGGCGTCCGCTATAGCTATTATCCTGGACAAGAGGGGGATGTCCTTCCCGGCAAGCCCTCTTGGATAGCCGGTTCCGTCCCATCTTTCGTGGTGCGACAGTATTATCGGGGCCGTCTCCGCCAGCTCCGGGGTGGCGGCCATAGCGATTTCATACCCCTTCTCGGCGTGGCTGTAGAGCAACGCACGTTCGTCGTCCGTGATCGGGGCCGTCTTGTTCTGAAGTCCCCAAGGAATGGGGGCCTTGCCTATGTCGTGGAACCTGACGGCCAGGTTCAGCCTCTGCATCTCCTCTTCGCCGAGGCCCTTCAAAGCGCCCAAGCGTCGGGCGATTCGCAGCATCGAGTCGGCATGCTCTTCTGTCTCCGGAGTGTGTTCGTCCAATAGTTTAAGCAGCTTGGAGAGGATCTTGGTGTGGATCTTCTTGTCCTTGGAGAGCTGCTCTTCACGCATGTCCTCCTCCGCGTCCAGAAGGGCATTGTCGAACTTCTGCCAACGGTGCGACTTAGCCGCAAAGCCCAGGGAGATGCTCGGTGAGACGGGAATGTCCCTCAGTTTCGCGCTGTTGAAGGCGTCCTCGATGCGGTCGACTATGAAGGCCGCATCCTCCTCTCTGGTGCGCGGGAGTAGCAGAAGGAACTCGTCCTCCTCCCAGCGGATGAGGATGTCGCTGTTTCTGCTGTGCTTGCGCAGCACTCTTGCCGCGGCCCTCATAAGCCTGTCTCCTGCGGACTCGCCGTAGATGCTGTTTATCAGCTTCATGCCGTCGAGGTCGGCTCTTATCACGCTAATCGGAAGGTTCTGCTCCGAGTCGACGTGCTGCAGCTCCTCGTGGAAGAAGGCAGGTGTCGGGAGGCCCGTCACCGGGTCGCGAAGCGGGCTCTTGTCACGGCGGTCGGTCTCGGATGCATTCTTTCGGGGGGTGATCCCGGTGAACAGCAGCACGGGAGAGGAACCCTCGTTCAACAGCGAGAGCGACAGGTGCTCAGAGACGGATTCTCCGTCTGCTCTTCTCAGCGAGCAGGTGACCGGAGTCACCTTCTCTGGCTTGACGGACAGGCATATCCGCTCCATCTCCGCCGAATGCGGCTCGGCAATCAGGTCGGTGTAGATGTTCATATCCCGAAGGTCCTCTCTGGATCGACCCAGAAGTTCCAGGGCTGCACGATTGGCCTCTACTATCGTTCCTCTGGGGTCGAAGAGGATCATCAGGCTGTCCGCCTCGTTGAAAAGGGCTCTTGCAAGCTCTCTGAGGAGCTTTATATCCGTAAACCCTTCGAAGCTTTTGGGCATTCTCCGGGCGCTTTCTCGGGTTTTCATCGATGCGACCTCCTTATATTATGTATGGGCGGGGTATCGCCCAGGATTTATTGATTATACTGCACGACGTTGATAAGAAAAGATACCTCTGGTTGTTCCCTTATTTTTTCGATGTCAACTCATGATCTTTGGTATATACTGAAAATGATACGTTAACCATTCGGTTCGATGGGGGTGTGCCGGGTGCGGCTAGTGGGTTTTTGCAATCTAAAGGGGGGCGTCGGTAAGACGACCGCCTGCCAGAACCTCTCTGTGGCTCTTGCAAGAAGGGGGCTGAGAGTGGCTGCCTTCGACCTCGACCCGCAGAGCAACCTCACGACCGGGTTCGGTATATCGGTCCCGGAGGAGCGCCCGTACATCTACGATTTTCTCATGGGAGAGGCGTCCTTTCAGGAGATAATGGAGACCCGTGAAGGGGTGGACGTCGCACCGAGCATGCTAGACCTGTCGGTCGTCGAGATGGAGTTCGAGAGCCGCCCCGGGCGCGACACCCTTCTCAGAGAGGCCATGAGAGCGTCCGACATGGCCGTTTATGACGCGGTCTTCTTCGACAGCCCCCCGCAGCTTGGCATCTTCACCAGGAACGTGCTGTCGGCGTCTACGGAGCTTCTGGTCCCCATGGAGAGCGAGTTCTTCAGTCTCGCTGGCCTGCGTCTGCTGTCGCAGACGGTGGATATGTACCGCACGCGACTTAACAGGACGCTCCGTATCGGAAACATCCTGCTTACCCGCCACAATCCCCAGTTCATAATGAGCCGCGAGGTGGAAGAAGAGATCCGCAATCATTTCGGCGGCACGGTCTTCAAAAACTACATCAGACAGAACATAAGCATTGTGGAGGCCAGCGGGACCGGGTACTCGATATTTGACTACGACGAGGAGAGCAACGGCGCGAAGGACTACGCTGCGGTGGCGGACGAACTGCTTGAGAGGTGGGAGAGGGATGGCTAAAAAACCCAGACCGCGCCTGAAGAACTACCTGTCAACGGGGCGGCTTTACGACGACGAACCTCGGAGTCCCCGGGAGGAGGCGGCCGAAGATTTAGTGGGCATGCTCTGCGAGGAGGACAAGAAGACATGGAAGAGGCTCTTCGAGGCTGCGGATACCGAATTCATGCCGCTGGACTACGTAGAGCGCAGGGAGGATTTCCGGACGATGGACAGAGATCGCTTCTCTCTGTTCAGACTGGAGGCGCCCGGCGCACCGCTGTTCCATGTTCGTAGTTCGGTACAGATCCGAGAGCCGCTTGCCGCGCTGATCAAATTGGACGAGGCCGGAAAGGTCTACGTCTACAGGCCGTGACGGACCGTGTCGATAGTTGAAACCCTGCTAAT
>JBAYOX010000189.1:0-4158 GCA_041678025.1 Aminobacteriaceae bacterium | reverse complement strand
GCTCACGGACCACGGTGAGGATAAGCACGAGCGCCCACGTACCCGCGAGCATGATAGGCGGCTTATTGAACGCCAAAATATACCCCACTCCCAGAAACGTCCCAGGAATGGCGAACGGTGCCGTTGTCAGAAGATCGAGCGCACGCGATAAAGTTCCCGGACGCCTTACAACGAACCAGGCCGCAGTTAAGCCGCCGATGCTCGCAAGCACTGCGGTTGAAGATGCGAATATCAGGGTATTCAGCATCCCGCGCCATCCGCGAAGAAAGGCGCTCTGGAAGTGAAGAGATGTGAGGCCGAAATTCGCCCCCAGATGGCGTGTAAAGGCAGCGAGCAGCACCGAGCTGAGGATCATCAGTACGAAAGCTGAGAAGAGCGCAGAGACGCCCCAAAGAAACGCCGCGAGAGGACGCGGGAAGACGAACGGTTCAGGAGGAAGTTCAGCGACCTGTCGCGTTCGCTCTCCCGCCGCCTGCGCTCTCCGAAAAAGAAGGAACGCTCCCAGACAGATCATAAGAAGCATTGTATTCATCGCTGAGGCCATCTTCAGGTTATAGGAGCCGATGAGCTGAGAGTAGGAGGCTGACGCGAGGGTGGCGAAGCGCCCTCCTAAAAAAAGAGGTGTGCCGAAGTCCGCCATGGAGCGCATAAATATGAGAATGCCCGAGGCGAGGAGTCCGGGGCGCATCAGCGGGAGCGTGACGCTTCGAAAAACCTCTGTTTCGGAGGCGCCGAGCGTGCGAGCCGCGTCCTCCGGGCGTCCATCCATGGTCAGCAGTGACGCCGAGACAAGCAAGAAGGCGATAGTTGCGAAGTCCATGACCTGTATCAGGAAGACGCTTTTCCACGTATAGACCGCGAGGTCCAGCTTCAGCAGCTTGTAGGTAATAAGACCGTTTCGTCCAAAGAGGAAGAGGAAGGAGAGGGAGGAGACGAACCCGGGAATGATCAGTGGAAACACAGCTGCGGCACGGAAAAGCCCGCGCAGCGGCAGCCTCGTCCTGAAGACTGTCAAGGCGATGCACGCACCCAGTGCGGTGGCGCAGACTGCGACGACTCCTGCGACGAGAACGCTCTGCCGGATGATAAGGAAAAAGTGCGGTTTTTCAAGCAGCGCGCGGAGGTTGCCTAGGCTTGCCACCCCCTTGACGTAGACACTTCTGCCAAGCACCGTCCACGAGGGGTAGGCGACGAAGAGCAGTAGAAAGAGTAGAAAAAGAGACGGAAGGAGGAGGCTCCTCCTTCCGAAGCCGTGTGCTTCGCTCACAGAGCGCCTCTTAGTTCAGATGAGGGTAGCGCGCCGAAAACTCCTCCAGGACGGCCTCCCGCTCGGCACCCCATCGCACGTGGTCGTATGGTACAAGGTCGAGAATCTTCGGGTCGGGCACTCCCTCGATAGGTTCGACATCGGTCACAGGCACGCGCGGCACAGCCTGCATGAGGATCTTCTGTCCCTCCGGGGAGAGGGCCCAGTCGATGAACTTTTTCGCTCCTTCCGGGTTCTTCGTCCCCTTTACGATGGCTGCAGGGGCTGGCCAGGCGAGCGTGCCGTCCTTCGGAAAGACTACTTCCACCGGAGCATCCGGGTTGTTAATCTTGATGCTGTGCGGGTCGGGGACGATGCCGACGGAGAACTCCCCCTGGACTGTCTTTGTCCCGGGCGTGGAGCCACTCTTCTCAATGAAGGGGATGTTCGCGTAGAGCGCGTCTAGGTAGGCCCATCCTTTCTCCGTCCCCAGAAGCTGGAGCATTCCGGAGATGGAGGTGTAAGACGTCCCCGAGGTTCTGGGGTTGGAGGCGATGATCTCGTTTTTGAACGCGGGATCCGCCAGCTCGGCCCAGGTCTGCGGAACCGGGAGCCCCTTGGAAGCGAGTCGCTCGGTGTTTACCAGCAGGCCGACCACAACGACCGAAACAGCGGTCCAGTATCCTTCGTCATCCTTGAACGCCTCCTTCACTCGCTCTGCGTTCTGCGAGACGTACGGGAGAAGAAGGCCGTCCTCCTTCGCCTGAATGAAAGCGTCAGAACCGCCGCCGAACCAGATATCCGTCCGCGGATTGGCCTGCTCCGCTTTCAGACGCGTCAAGACCTCGCCTGATGACATAGGGAGAAACTCGATCTTGATGCCGGTTGCCTTCTCGAACTCCGAGGCGATGAGTTCCGGTTTGCCGTAGGCCACGTACATGTTAAGTGCCCCGTCGTCCGCGAAGGCCTGAACAGCGACTACGAGCAGCAGGGCTGCGATAAGACATGAAGCTACTCTTTTTCTCATGATGCACCACACTCCTCTTAACAGATATGCGCGCGACGCGCGCCTCCTCAAAATGGCTTTGAAGAATAGCATATATACTACTTCATGATATATTTATTCTCAAGCGATATGGAGGTTATTAGTAGTATTTATCTCTCGCGTGGAGGTTGTCAATAACCTTATGAGACGCTTCTCTGAAGCGCGTTCTTAATTGACGTAGCGACTTTTATAATGTATTATCCCATATTGTAATATACAATATCATATATCGCTATTGATCGAAGAGAGGAGAGGGTTGTGTATGAGAAGAGTTGTGGCGCTTGTCGCGATGGTCGCGCTCGCCGTTCTGGTCGGGTCGGCGGCGTTTGCCGATGCGGACAGACCTCTGGCGGGGCGGAGCATCAGCATCTTCACCGCAGCTACGGGAAAGGATGAGACGTTCGCCGAGTTCACGAAGGACACCGGCATCGAGGTGCACTATCTTGAGATGTCATCGGGCGAGGTGCTCTCTCGGCTGAGGGCTTCCGGTGGCAAGAACCTGGCCGACGCGTGGTTCGGCGGTGGAGTCGACAGCTTCATCGCGGCCGGCGAGGAGGGGTATCTTGAGTCCTACCGCTCTCCCGAGGCCGAGATGATCCCGGATGAGTACAAGTCTTCAGGCGGGTACTGGACGGGGCTTTCGCTCGTGGCCGTCGACCTGATCGTGAACACCGACGTTCTTAAAGAGAAGAACCTGCCTCTGCCTAAAACCTGGCTTGACCTGGGCAATACCGACTATAAGGACGAGCTGATCATGAGCAACCCGACCATCTCCGGGACCAACTACGCCGTCCTCTTTCACCTGATTCAGATCTACGGGGAGGAGGCGGGGTGGGATCTTATCCAGAAGATGGACGCGAACATCCCCTTCTACACGAAGCGTGGCGCGGCGCCCCCCAACAAGGCCGCGATGGGAGAAGTGGCCATCGGGATCGACCCGTACGATATTGGCGTGCAGATCGTCGCTCAGGGGTACCCGGTTGTCTCCGTCTTTCCCGAGGAGGGAGTGCCCGGCTTCATCGCGCCCATCGCCCTGATGAAAGGCGCCAAGGACATGGAGGCTGCGAAGGCCTTCATCGACTGGTGTCTCTCGAAGCGCGGGCAGGAGGTTCAGATGACCTACACTGCAAAGGTGGGAACTCGCCCCGACGCGGAGGTACCCGAGTACTTGCAGGGGCTCGGGAAGGCGAAGATAGTCGTGGCCGATCCGGTCAAGGTCGGCGAGATGCGAGATTCAATCCTTGACAGGTGGCAGCAGGAATTTGGGGATAAAGCAGAGCAGTAGCACACACTCCAAGGGGGCGTTCCTCCCGGACGCCTCCTCATTCCTTTACGCCCTCCTGGCGGGGGGCGTGCTTATTTTTATCCTCTGGCCGACGATCGCCATTCTGAAGGAGAGCATCCTGGTCGACGGAACGTTCAGCCTTGAGCGCTACCGCGACCTGCTGACGGGCAACCGGACGCTGCTTAAGAACAGCCTTTTCGTCGGATGGTGGACGACAGTCCTGGCGGTGCTGATCGGTCTGTGCTGCGCCACCTACGTGACGCGCACCTCTTTTCGAGGGAAACGGGCGGTGCTCGGGGTCCTTCTGATGACTCTCATCTCCCCTCCCTTCGTCTCGTCCCTTTCGTACATCATGCTCTTCGGACGGAGGGGGCTGGTGACCTGGCGGCTTCTGGGCATTAGTTGGAGCCCGTACGGAGCGCACGGCGTCATTCTGATGGAGTCCGTCGGGCTGGCCGCCGTCGCCGCCTTCCTGATAATGGCTGTGCTGCGGGGCATCGACCGAAGCCTTGAACAGGCCTCGTTCGACCTCGGAGCGGGAAGGTGGGAGACCCTGATCCGTGTCACTCTTCCCCTGGCCGC
>JBAYOX010000188.1:0-4197 GCA_041678025.1 Aminobacteriaceae bacterium | reverse complement strand
TGGAGCATGGCGAAGTCTGCAGCTTCGAAGACTGCTCGCGGGGTGTGCATCAGGTCCGACATGAATATGACCGAGTGCCATAGAAGCCCCTTGAACAGGGGATCCTGCGCGTACTGGTAGAGCATTCGCCTGACGGGTTCCTCAAGCTGCTCGACGGAGTACGTGTTTGTCTTCCCCTTGGCCCCTTTTAGAGTTATCGTCCTGTCCTCTTTCTCCAGCCAGCTTAAGGGCATCATTTTGCGGGTATCCTTGCCCCTGTTGACGACTACCAGTCGCGGGCAGGCACCCTTGGTCCATATCTGGAGGGACAAGCCTTCGTCAATGTCCTCGCTGCATACCACAAGGCCTTTGTCTTTCATTAACCGCACTCCTTCACTATCTCAGTACTGGTATTATATCGTGCAAGGGCAATCCGAGACTGCATAAAAACATGATTGCATTCGGTCACCCACTATTGTATCATTATCGTTTGCGGTGATATATTCACGTCTGTACCGCATTCGGAGGAACGATTTTTGATGAAAAGAGCAGAGCACATTCGTAACATAGCAATAGTAGCACATATCGACCACGGCAAGACCACGCTGATCGATTCGATATTCAGGGCGGCGCAGGTTTTCCGCGACAACGCCCGAGTCGAGGAGCGAGTGATGGACAACGACGACCTCGAGCGCGAGAAGGGGATCACCATCAGGTCGAAACACTGCACCGTAGAGTGGAAGGGTTACAGGATCAATATAATCGACACCCCCGGACACGCGGACTTCTCAGGGGAGGTGGAGCGCGTCCTGTCCACCGTGGACTCGGTTCTCCTGCTGGTGGACGCCGGCGAAGGTCCGATGCCCCAGACCAGATACGTGCTGGCGCACGCCCTGGGAATGGGGTTGAAGCCCATGGTCTATATCAACAAGGTCGACCGTAAGGAGGCCGACCCTCCTGCGGCTCTCAACGCCACATTCGACCTCTTTCTGGAGCTTGGGGCTACCGACGAACAGGCGGACTTTCCCGTACTCTACGGCTCGGGGCTCTCCGGTTGGGCGGTGTCGGAGCTCGACGAGATAGAAGGCGGAGAGAGCAGAGGGATGGACGCGCTCTTCGAGTGCATCATAAATAATGTGGAGCCGCCCCTGGCCGATGAGGAGGCCCCCTTCCTTGTACAGGTAAGCACCCTGGCGTGGAACGAGTACACAGGGCGTATGGGTTGCGGGAAGATACTGCAGGGGAAGATTCACAGAGGAGACGAGTTCATCCGTACCACCACCGCGTGGGAGGACAGGGATGACAAGAGCAACCAGAACTACGTCATCACCGGCAGGGAACAGGCGCGGACGGCGCAGCTCTTCGTCACTCGCGGCCTTGACAGGATCGAGGTCGAGGAGGCGTGCGCGGGGGATATCGTCTGGATCTCCGGCCCCAAGGAGATCGGGATAGGAGACACCTTTTCATCACCTGATCTGGACGGCTTCCCACTGCCTCCCCTTGAGATCGAGGAGCCGACCGTCTCCATGTTTTTTCTGGTCAACACCGGCCCCTTCGCGGGCAACGAGGGGCGTCCTATAACACTGAGGCAGCTGAAGGCGCGCCTTGAGAGGGAGCTGCACACGAACGTCGCCCTGCGGATGGAGGACCTGGGGCGCTCCGACGGGGTCAAGGTCTCCGGTCGCGGCGAGCTGCAGCTTGCCATTCTCATCGAGGAGATGAGGCGCGAGGGGATGGAGTTCTGCGTGTCGAAGCCGGAGGTCATCACCGAGAACCACGACGGAAAGACGTTCGAGCCGATGGAGGACCTTATCGTGGACATCCCGGAGGAGTATCAGGGCGTAGTTTACGAGAAGCTTTCGCAGCGCAAGGCCAGAGTCCGCGGGATGGAGAACCTGCGCACCGGGCTTGTACGCCTTCTGTTCACCATACCCACAAGGGGGCTTATAGGCTACAGAGGGGAGTTCATGACCGACACGCGCGGGCTCGGGATCATGTCGTCGCGCTTCTCCGGCTATGCGCCGTGGGCGGGCGAAATAGCGGCGCGCAGCCGCGGCGCGCTGGTCAGCCTTGACACGGGTGAGGCCACCGGGTACCAGCTTGAGAACTTGCAGGAGCGCGGGGCGATGTTTATCTCGCCGATGGACAGGGTCTACGCGGGGATGATAGTGGGCGAGAACTCTCGCCCCGGAGACATGCCGTGCAACCCGACAAAGCGCAAACAGGCCACAAACCACAGAGCCTCGACAAAAGATATGACCGTTAAGCTGGACGTACCGAGAAAGATGTCGCTTGAGAAGGCCCTGGAGTGGATCGACGAGGACGAGCTGGTAGAGGTGACGCCAAAGTCGATCAGACTCAGGAAATCAATACTCGACGATAACGAACGCAGAAAGGCCAGGCGAGTCAGCGCCTGAGAGCCTGCGTAAAATGCAGGCGCCGCTCCCGTTTTTCGAGGGCGGCGCCTTATATTTATCAGAGGGGCACCTCCAGCGTCACCGTGGTACCAAGTCCGGTTCCGCTCTCTATTGAGATCTCCCCCCCTATCATCCGCGCTCTCTCACTCATGTTGACCAGGCCCCATGCTCCCCTCTCCTCCGCTGTTTCGGCGGCCTCATGGACATCGAACCCTACCCCGTCGTCGACGACCTTGGCGTTTAGAACGCCCGGCCCGAAGTTTACGACTATCTTTATCTTCCTGGCCTCGCCGCTGCGAACCGCATTGATGACGGCCTGCTGTATTATCTTGAAAACAGCTGTACGAGACTGGAGGGACAGTACGTCCGTGCCCCCCTCTATGGTGAATCGCACGTCGCAGTCGGAGAAGGCCTTGACCTCTGACACAAGACGGCTCAGCGGCAGAAACAGCCCCTCCTTGAGGCCGGACGGGTTGAGCTGGAAGAGGAAGGATCGCATCTCGCCGAGCGCGTCCGCCAGGTGGGCCCTGGTCCGTGATATCTCCTCCTCCACCCGGTCGAAATCGCCCCTGTCCAGGTACTCCTTCGAGATGTCCAGCATGAGCCCGACCCCGGCGAACTTCTGCACAGGGCCGTCGTGCAGGTCGCGCGACAGTGATATGCTCTCGCGCTCAGCCAGCATCATCGAGGCAAGCAGCGGGTTCTCCCTGTTTACGCTACCATCGTCGTCCTCTTCTTCGTAGCTCATATTCAGTAGGTTCTGAGCAACCCGGAATCTGTTCCCCAGCTCCTCGCTTCTTGCCAACACCTTCTCGATGCGTCGCTCCTCGCGGGCTATGTCGTCCCTCTGGCGGGCCAGGAGCTTCTCACGCTCCTCGAAAGCACCTCTGATCTTCATCAGCCGTGCAGCTTCCTCGTAGGCCTCCTTCTCGCGCCTCTCGTCCCCTGACCGGCTGGCGATCAGCAGTTGCGCCCGCGACCTGCGGTAGTCGCTCTCTGCCTTGTCCGCGGCTGCAATCGCATTGTTCAGCTCTTTAATAACCTCTTCCTTCCGCGCACGGTATTCAAAAAGCCTCTCTCGCTCCTCCTCCCGGAAGGTCGAGATGTTGTCCATGCTGTAGTTCAGGGCTTCGGTCATCCTGTCCCGTATCTCTTTCAGCTTCTGAGGCAGGTCAGTGGACGCCAAGCGCGTCTCCCCCCTTCTTCATCGGGACCGTTGTTCTTTTACTCTCGTACATTCTAACGCCGAAAGTGCGCTATGGCAATTTTCGCCGCAGGGGCTACAATTAGATCAGCGCCCGTCGGCGGGCCGCACTGGAAAAGGAGGAAATGTATTCGAATGGCTGATCTGACGATTTTCGGGGGCGGGAGCTGGGGGACGGCCCTGGCGGTTTCCGCCGCCAGAAGCGGGCACTCGGCGCTCATCTGGTGCAGGAGGAGGGAGCAGGCGGCGGCGATCAACTCCACGGGAAGAAACCCGGACTATCTGCAGTCCGTGGAGCTACCCGGCACGATCTCTTCAACGTCCGACATTCGCGAGGCGGCCCTCTTCTCGCGCCTGTGGATTCTGGCGCTTCCTACTCAGTCCATCCGTGTGTTTCTGGACTCGCTCGCGTCCTTTTGCGACGATGAGACGGAGATATGCAACCTTGCCAAAGGGCTGGAGATCGGCACTGGATCGCTGGTGAGCGGGATAGTGACGGGGCTTCTGTCGAGGGGGAGCTACTCTGTGCTTTCCGGGCCGAGCTTCGCAGCGGAGGTGGCCAAGGGGCTGCCTACGGCGCTTACGGTGGCATCGGCA
>JBAYOX010000187.1:0-4207 GCA_041678025.1 Aminobacteriaceae bacterium | reverse complement strand
CGCTTGGTGTAACCTTGAACGCCGAGTTTTCATCCTCTCCCAAGCTGATGTACATCGAGGGGCTGAGCCTCAAACAGGAGACCTTCTCGGCGGGGGATACCGTTGAACTGGAGGTCCTGCTTCGTCCATACAGAAAGAAGCAGGTAAAGAAGACATTCCAGATGAAGATACCCAAGGACGTGTCCGGCGTATGCGAGATCATGGTCCGCGGCGGAGGAATAGAGCCTATGAGCCAGTCCGCTCTCATCCAGGGCTGGAAGACGATCGACAACTTCAAGCAGCTCTTCACTGAGATCTCCGCACTTGAGACCAACAATGAGCTGATAATCGAGTTTAACTATGAGAAAGTCTCAAAGGGCGATGGACACGACTCCGACGAGCCTTTGTCAAAGGAGGAGCAGGAGCTGCTGAGCGAGACGAAGCAGAGAAGGCTTAAGGACGGGACTCTTTTGATATTCAAATCCGATTTCGTCGTCGAGGGTCTTCTGCGCAAGCTTGTGACGGTCAGAGCCGACGATTCCGCTTCTGACAGATAGAGAAGGAGCCTCTCTCAGTGTTTATTACAATCGAGGGAATTGACGGGAGTGGAAAGAGCACCCAGGCCGAGCTTCTGGTTCGCCGGTTGAGGGAGAGATGCGAGCCGGTCCGACCCGTAGTCTGGACGAGGGAGCCGGGGGGATGGGAGGGCGGTGCCTGGATTCGCGAGAGAGTGCTGAAAGGCGATTACTCTCACAAAATGAGCGAGCTGTTTCTCTTTCTCGTCGACCGTTGCGAGCATGTAAAAAAAACGATCCTCCCCGCCCTGGAGGGCGGGATAGTCGTATGCGAACGCTACGTAGATTCCACCGTGGCGTATCAGTCCTGGGGGAGAGGCATACCGCGCGAGTGGATCGAACAGCTCTTTGATTGGTGTGCCTTCCCAAGGCCTGACAGGACCTTCTGGCTGGACATTCCGGTAGGCATGGCCTCGGAAAGGGTTTCGCAGCGAGGAGATGCGGACCGTTTCGAGTCGGAGGGGATACCTTTTCTGGAGCGGGTTCGCGCCGGATTTGAGTTCCTTGCGCAGAGGGATTCTGACAGAATCATCAGGTTGGAAGCTTGGGAAGAGCCGCTGGCGCTATCCGAGAGCCTGTATTCCGCATTGGAGGTGTCGGAGTTCCAGTGAGGGTAAAGAAGCCTTCTAAAGAGACGTTTTCTGGAGGAGAGTTCGGCAAGACCGGGAAAAGGGACGGGCTCGCGTCGGTCGAACGCCCGTCCGCTCCGGCCTTCTCGGCGTCGCTTGAAGATGCGGAGTTGCGCGAGCTTCTCGACCGTCTCGATGTGATAGGCAGGAAGCTTTCCGTCTTCCCAGCCGAGACCTTGCTGCTTCAGTACAGACAGCTTGTCGCTGAGGCCTTGCGCCGCGCTGTATCCGGCCTGCGCGTAAGACGGGATATGAAGTGGCGAATGGGAGACCGTAACTTTTTCGTCGTGGTGGAGAAGACCGATTCGCTGTTGAGCGAGCTGGAAACGGTCCTCGCAAGAGAGGGAGAGAGAGCCAGAATGCACCAGATACTGGAGGAGATCAAGGGATGTCTGTTCTCCCTGCTGTTTTGAGCTCTCAGAGCCTGGAAAGACCGAGGGGGAGCGATTGGAGGGGTTCCGAGGCCTGGAGGAGGCTGATGCTCCTGGTTCGTGACGGAGCCTTTCCTCACACAATAGCGATCTCCGCTCCTGCGGAGCACCACCTGGAGGTGGCTCTCTCCCTTTCTAAAGTCCTTCTGTGCGAGCACCGGGTCGGCGAAGACGGTTGTTTGGTCTGCGAGTCATGGTCCGGCGAGGCCCATCCGGATCTGATAGTCGGAGGAGAGCCCTTCAAGCCGCCCGCAATAGAGGAGTGCCGCGAGATGATCAGCAGCGTAGCCTTCCGGCCCGTCCTGTCATCCAAAAGAGTCGCTCTTGTCTTCGCGGCGGACAGAATGCTGCCCCCTGCGGCAAACAGCCTGTTAAAGCTGGCCGAAGAGCCGCCGGACGGCGTCCACGTTGTCTTTATGCTAGAGGACGAGAAGCTCCTCCTGCCTACCCTGAAGAGTCGCTCCTGGATGGTACCGTTGCCTCTTCCGCGTTCAGACGAGCGCTTTCCCCCGCCCCGCACCGAAAGGGAATGGGCTGATTGGATTAAAAAATACGCCGGAGCCGAGGTCGACGAGTTGTCCGGGCTGTTTGCCCCCTGGATTACTTACGAGATCGAACAACGGTCCTTTGAGAGGGCGGCGCTGCTTGAGCGCCTGAGAAACCTTGTTCAGTCAAAGCGTCTCTCCAAGACCATGGCCCTTGATCTCATCGTGCTGGTTCTCAAGGAGGGTTTTGTTTTTGAGCATTCATTTGGCGATCTTTGGTAAACCGCGTTATCTCGGATTACTGGATATTGAGGCGCCACTCCCCGTAAAAGGTTCCTGGATCGTGGTCGAGACGATGAGGGGAACTGAGATGGCCCTGCTGGGAGGGGCTCTGTCCCCGGAGCAGGAGGCGCGTTATCGAGCGTCCTGCAATGATGATGCCCCGGATAATCAAGTCAAGGGAGGGGAGCCGAGCCTTCAGGAAATATCGTTGGCCAGATTGGCCTCGGGAGAGGATCTGAGCCTGGCGGCCAAGGAGAGGGAAGAAGAGGACGAGGTTCTGATGAAAGCGAGAATCCTTCTCCGAAACCATAACCTGCCGATGAAGCTGGTCGATGTAGAGTACCTTCTCGACAGAAAAAAGCTCTTCTTGTACTTCACATCGGAACAGCGAGTGGATTTTCGCGCCTACGTCAGGGATTTGGCCAAGGAATTCAAAACACGCATCGAGCTTAGACAAATCGGCGTCAGAGACGAGGCGAAGACAGTGAAAGGGATCGCCCCCTGCGGACGAGAGTGCTGTTGCAGTCAGTGGTTGCACAAGTTCACGCCGATCTGTATCAAGATGGTAAAGGAGCAGAACCTCGCCCTGAACCCGACAAAAATCTCCGGGATATGCGGCAGGCTTATGTGTTGCATGTCCTATGAGCACAACTTATACGGAGCCCTCTGGAAATCCCTCCCCAACCCCGGCTCCAAGATCCGCACTCCGAACGGCAATTTTGTGGTCGACGGCATCGAGCTCTCGTCGGACTCCGTGCGAATAAGGCGCCCTGAAGGAGGTAGCCTTATGGTCGCGGTGGAGGACTTTCCGCGCTTTAAAGAGACTGTCATGGAGGGGCGCGAGTGGGAGGATGTATCGCGGCGGGCGCAGGATGGTCTGTTCCCGGAGGCTTCTTCCGGAAGATCGCCCTTCTCCTTCTCCGGAGCTCCGGGCCAACGTAAAAGAGCCTCGGGTCGGACGAGTATGCGCGAGAGTGATGCAGCGGGCGAGGGTTCGGAAAGTTTGCCCTCCGACCCTAAAAAGCCAGCGGGCGAAAAAGACAGGCGCGCTCCTCATCCGATGTCTGAAGGGGCGAAACCGCCGAAAAGGAAGAAGAGAAAGAAACCGCCTGTGCAGCAGGAAGAACGGAAACCGCAGCCGGAGGCGCAGGGTGCGCGCAGACCGAAGCCCCTTCCTGAAGGGGGCAATCGTCCCTCTTCGGGTGAGACTGCTCCAAAGGGCAGGCCCTTACCCCCGGTATCGGACGGAACCGCCCTGAAGCCGGACCAGGATGGAAAGCCCCCCAGGAGGAGACAGAGTTCCAGAAGACGTCGTCCGGGAAAGGGACAGTCTGATACAAAGGACGTAAAAAACACCCCGGAAGTTCGTGACAGGTCCCGGGATCAAATCGCTGACAAAAAACGCCATAAGGGACAGGTTCCTGGTACGGCCGAAAAAAGCCAGAGGGCGGATGAGGGTAAATAGACTCCGGCATACGCGGCATTCCGCCGAACAGAAGAGCAATAACGGATTTATAGGACAGGAGTGCCGATAAGCGCGGAATCAAGTTTATGCCAAACACTCCTGGTCAGTCATAGCGCGGGAGGGGATGCTATCGTGTCTTTTTTCGAAAAATTAAAAGTCAGCCTTCAAGGAGTCAGGAAGAAGTGGAGTGACGGACTGAAAGGACTTTTCTCCAGCAATCCCATAGACGCCAGTTTTTGGGATCGCCTGGAGGAGGTACTGATCACAGGTGACGTCGGTGTTGAGCTCTCTCAGACCCTGATAGAAAAGCTGAGAGAAGAATCTCGCTTGCGCAAGGCATTTGAAACAGGCGAGCTGTTCG
>JBAYOX010000186.1:0-4225 GCA_041678025.1 Aminobacteriaceae bacterium | reverse complement strand
TCGCTAGGTTGACCTCATCGTGCTCCGGCCCGTCGCCAAAGAGCGACCGCAGGACCCCCACGCGTTTCCCCTCCAGGCCGTCCTCGCGTAGAAACGCGGTGTAGGTTGCCGGCATATTGCCGACCGACCAGGCGGTCGCGGGGTCGCCCGGGTCGTAGCCCGCTATTGCGTCCAGGACTACCGCCGCGTCCGCGACGGTCCTGCATATCGGCCCGGCCGTGTCCTGGTCCAGAGAGTAGGGGGAGATCCCCGAGCGGCTGACCAGGCCGAGAGTCGGACGGATGCCGACGCACGAGCATGCCGAGGCCGGCGATCGGATCGAGTTGATCGTATCCGTGCCGATCCCGACCGCGGCGAAGTTGGCCGCCACGCCCGCACCGGTGCCGCCGCTGGATCCTCCGGGGGTCCTGGACAGGTCGTAGGGGTTCAGCGATTGTCCTAGCACCGAGCTGACACTCTCCCCCCATATCGCGAACTCGTGCAGGTTGGCCTTCGCCAGTATGAGGGCCCCGGCTGCCTTGAGGCGTTTTACTATGAAGGCATCCGAGTCGGGCGTGTAGTCCCTGAGCGACAGGGAACCGCTGGTGGTGGCCATCTCCGCTGTCTCGACGTTGTCCTTCAGCAGCACGGGGATGCCGTAGAGCTGGAGCGGGAGGGAAAGCCTGTTCTCGCGAATGGCTTCGTCGATCCCGTCCGCCTGGCTAAGAGCTTCCGGATTGACTAGTATGACTGATTTGAGGGCCGGGCCGGCCCTGTCGTAGGCCTCTATCCTGCGCAAGTACTCCTCGGCCAGCTCCGAGCAGGTCAGCTCGCCGCGCATCATCGCCCCGTGAATCCCGGCGACTGTCGCCTCCATTATGTCAAAGCCGGTTTTCGGCACTTCAGTCCCGTCCTTTCGCCTTCATCAGCTCGTCGACCGACGCCAGTGTATCCCCTATCGAGGCGCGTATCACGCCGTCGGCGAGGTCGTCCAGATGGGTGGGGGTGTTGTTGACTATGAAGAGCTTCGCGCCGTTCCTCCTGGCCCTCTCGGGCAGCATGTTCGCCGGCGAGACGGTCAATGAGGAGCCCAGCACAAGGAAGACGGAGCACGATAAGGCCAGCTCGGAGCTGGCCTGCAGCGCGTCCTCGGGCAGCATCTCGCCGAAGAGCACGACGCCAGGGCGCATCTTCCCGCCGCACTTGCCGCACTCGGTCTCGTCAGCGAAGACGCTAGCGGGGCGCACGTCCCCGCAGCTCTGGCAGCGCACCTCGCGCAGGGTGCCGTGAAGCTCGTGGACGACCTTCGACCCCGCCGCATGATGCAGTCCGTCCACGTTCTGGGTGATTATTCCCCCCACCAGCCCGCGTCTCTCCCAGTCCGCAAGGATCAGGTGCCCCCTGTTGGGCTGCACCTCTCCAAGGGTGGCGATGCGCTGCCGGTAGAAGGAGGCGAACTCACCGAAGTTTCTGTTGAGCGCGTCCACCGACGCCAGCTCCTCCGGGCGGTACTTCTCCCAAAGCCCCTCCGACGAGCGAAAGTCCGGAAGGCCGGACTCGGTGCTCATCCCCGCCCCGGTGAAGACCGCCGCCATCTTTGATCCGGTCATGGCGTCCGCAAGTTTTTTGACAGTATCGTTCATATCGCTTCCTCCCTGAATGATCAAAGGGGCCGGACGCGAGCGACCCCCGTTCTGTGCGCCGCCTCCGCCACGGCCGAGGCTATCGCCGGGACCACACGCACGTCCATGGCCTCCGCGCTTATCCGGTCATGACGAAGCTCCGCGTCGGTCACCAGCGAGGCCAGCGCGTAGGAGGCAGCCAGCTTCATCTCCTCGTTTATCACCGAGGCGCGGACGTCCAGAGCGCCCCGGAAGATGCCCGGAAAGCCCAGGCAGTTGTTGATCTGGTTGGGGAAGTCGCTTCGCCCCGTGGCCACCACGGCCGCCCCCGCGGCCAGCGCCTCCTCCGGGTAGATCTCTGGAGTCGGGTTCGCCATCGCGAAGACTATCGCCCCCGTGGCCATCGAGCCCACCATAGAGCTGTCGATTACGCCGGGCCCGGACAGCCCGAGGAAGACGTCCGCCCCCTTAAGCACATCGGAAAGGCGTCCCCTCTCCCCGGTTGGGTTCGAGACGGCAGCTATCTCCTCCTTGGCGCGGTTCATCCCCTCGCCGCGACCTGCGTACAGCGCCCCGCCCCTGTCGCACAGGATGACGTTCACGGCACCAGCAGACATCAGGAATCTGCATATCGCTATGCCCGCCGCACCGGCGCCCGAGATCACGGTCTTCACGTCCGACAGGTTCTTGCCCACCACCTTCAGCGCGTTCAGCAGGCCAGACAGAACTATGACCGCCGTCCCGTGCTGGTCGTCGTGAAAGACGGGTATATCGCACGCCTCCTGCAGCCTTCTCTCCACCTCGAAGCAGCGAGGGGAGGAGATGTCCTCCAGGTTGATCCCGCCGAAGGACGACGTGATCAGAGAGGCCGTGCGGACTATCTCGTCCGTGTCGCGGGAGGCTATGCATATCGGGAAGGCATCGATTCCGGCGAAACGCTTGAACAGAACCGCCTTCCCCTCCATTACGGGCAGTGCGGCGTCGGGGCCTATGTCGCCCAGGCCGAGGACCGCAGAGCCGTCCGTGATGACTGCGACCATGTTCCCCTTTGCCGTCACATCGTAGATTGTCTCCCTGTCGCGGGCGATCTCGCGGCACGGCTCGGCCACGCCCGGTGTGTAGGCCAGCGCCAAGTCGGCCATGGAGTTGACCGGCATCTTGCCGGACAGAGCTATCTTCCCCCTGCTGGCCCTGTGAAGCTCAAGCGACCTCCGGTAGACGTCGGCGCTCATCGTCTCTCCTCCTCTTTCTTCTCCGGGAGCAGCACGAACAGGGCCGTTCCCTCAGCAACTCGCTTCCCCCTGTCGTCTCTCATCACTGCAGCGGTTGTTATTCGCCGCCCGGAGGATTTCTCGACGCGCCCCTCCACGACGTACCCCTTCCCGGCCAGCACAGGCCGGAGGTAGCGCACCGACATCTCGCCTGTGACGGCCCAAGTGCCGTGCTCGCAGCGAACCGCCCAGGCCATGGCGTCGTCGAACACCGAGGCTATCACCCCGCCGTGCACCACTCCTTCGTAGCCGCACCAGGTGGCGTCCGGGGTGATTGGGATCTCGGTCCTTCGCTCCTCGTCGTTCCAGAATATATCAAGTCCGAGGCTCCTCGGATTGTCGGCCGACTCGCCGCAGACGAAGCAACCTTTTGACCGCGGAAGCTGTTCCATACTTCGCGCTCCTTTCATGACTCGTAGAGTCAATTATATACCGAAGAGGCTATGGAGGGGTATAATGACTCTATCTGCGCTCGCGAGGTGGTATGAAATATGAAGGTTATGATTCTGGACGGAAATCCAGACGTGGAGAGGATTCCGTTCTCGTTCATGGTGGCTGGCATCGCCCGCGCTGCTGTGGCGGCAGGACACGAGGTCGAGACCGTGCTTCTGAGAGAGATGGATGTACATCCTTGCACCGGCTGCTTCTCCTGCTGGCTCAGGACTCCGGGCGTGTGCGTGTTCGACGACGACCACGTCGGGATACTGCGCTCCTTTCTGCACACCGACGTTGTCCTCTTCGCCTCTCCTCTGGTCGCCGGCTTCTACACGGCCCTGTTGAAGACGACTATCGATCGAGTCATCCCTCTGGTGCTCCCCTACATCGAGTTCGAAAAGGGAGAGTGCTGCCACCCCTGCCGCTACGGACGCCCGATGCCGGCGATGGGGTTCCTGTACGACCCCGAGGATGAGACCGACCAGGATGACGTTAGGATAGTCACAGACTCATTCGAGCGATTCGCCCGCAACGGCCGCACGCGCCTGCTGTTTTCACGGCCGTTGAGCGACGACCCGCAGGAGGTATGCCATGCTTTTGAACGTGTTTAACTGCTCGCCCCGAGGCAAGGGGAGCAACACCAGGATACTTACGGGGGCCTTCTCCGAGGGCTTCGTTCAGGCGCGCCCCGATTCGGAAGAGGTGAACGAGGTGCGCGAGTTCCTTATCGCGGACCCCGCAGACTGCGCGCGGGCAGTGGAGGCATTCGCCCGTCCCTCGTCCGCCCTCGTCGCCTTCCCTCTGTACGTGGATGCGATGCCGGCAATCGCAAAGGCCTTCATAGAGGACATATACTCCTTCAAAGGGATGTGCGAGTCGACCAGGATGCTCTTCCTGGTTCAGTCGGGCTTTCCGGAG
>JBAYOX010000185.1:0-4268 GCA_041678025.1 Aminobacteriaceae bacterium | reverse complement strand
GGAGCGGAGGAGCCGCCTTTGGTTTTTTTAACTGCGAGGGGGACCGCTCCAGGCTACTGGTCAAGACAGGCCGCATTAGGTGGTTAAGAAAAATTCTTTTTTTGGAGTGATGACCGATGAGAGGGCAACGAACTGAAAGACTGATAAGGACTGCTTCCAGGTTTCTAACCTGCCCGTCCAGGCAGCTTTCTTTGACGTCCCTGGCCGAGGATTTTCTGGTATCTAAGACCGTAATCAGCGACGATGTGACAATAATCGATGAGTCACTGTCCAAGGAGGGGCTTGGCGGGATAGTGGTCGACAGGGGGAGGACTGGCGGCGCCTATTTTGTGCCCCGTATCTCTCCGGAGGTCAAGGATACAGTCCTTAACGACCTGGTGAAACAGCTAAATGACGAGGAGCGGTTTCTGCCCGGAGGTATGGTTTATTACAGTGACATCCTCTTCAATCCTCACTACGCTCTCCGGCTTGGTTTCATCATGGGCTCTCTCTTCAGCGATGCGCGACCCGATATTGTCATGACGTCGGAGGTTAAGGGGATCCCCCTGGCGCTGTTCACTGCGCACTCAATGGGGATTCCGCTTGCCGTCTGTCGGTTTCAGAACAGAGCAAGCGACGGGTCGGCGGTCACGGTCCACTATCCGGCAAAAAATGGCGAGATCAAGGCCATGTACATGGGGACAAAACTGCTTACAAGCGGGAAGAAAGTGCTGATAATCGACGACTTCATGCGTGGGGGAAGCACGGCCGCCGGTATGCTACTCGTGGCGAAGGAGTTTGGGGCCGAGGTCACCGGAACCGGAGTGTTCATCGTTTCTTCGGACCCCAAGGAGAAGGCTGTCTCATCCTATAAAGCCCTTCTCAGGCTCGATGGAGTCGAGAAGAGGCAGCCCCGGATGTCGATCATCAACGATAATGGGGTTTGACGATACCTACTGACTGATATAGAATTCCCCACAATGAAGGAAGGGAGGTGACATCTCTTTCATGCGTGTATACGTGGAGAAGGACGACTGTATTGGATGCGGCGTGTGCGCTCAGGTGTGTCCAGAGGTGTTTTCGATGGACGAGGAGGCCGGAGTTTCGAAGGTAATACGCCCTGAGGGGAGCGATTGCGCTGCGGAGGCGGCGGACAGCTGTCCCGTGGGGTGTATTACAGTAGAAAATTGACGAATAGGTACGCTTTTTTGTAAATGAATCCGGCTATTGCTTTTATCCGTCATGCTGGCGTATAATGAGCAACGCTTCGAAGGGGCCTATAGCTCAAGTGGTTAGAGCCACCGGCTCATAACCGGAAGGTTCCTGGTTCGAGTCCAGGTAGGCCCACCAGTATTTAATACGGTGAAAGCCGAAGACGTACGATAAGCCCGCCGCAAGCGGGCTTTTCTTTGTTTTAGAGTCCGATGACGTGCGATAGAATGCGACGGAATCAGACACACGACCGTATAAAAAACCGTACAACGGGATTTAAAGACGCGCGCTGTTATACGCTATGGAGGCGGCGAAGTGGTCGCCAAGGGCGGGTTTTCTGGTATAATTTCAGTTATTCTGTACAAGTCCGGGAGGGAGTTCGACTGAAGGTCGCCGATCTTGAGAGTGTGCTGGACGAATCCGTTCCGTATTCGTGGGCGGAGGAGTGGGATAACGTAGGGCTTCTGCTCGGGGACCGTAATGACGCCGTTGCGGGAGTGGCGGTGGCGCTCGACCCATCCATAGAAGCGATGAGAATGGCCCTTGAGAGAGGTTGTTCCGTGCTTGTGACCCACCACCCCCTGCTCTTGGCCCCACTGAAGCGCTTTGACTGCTCAGAGGGTGTCGGTGCCGCGCTTTCATTTGCCATCAGAAACGGCCTTTCCCTGTTCTCACTGCATACAAACTGGGACGTCTCACATATAGGGGTAAATGCAGTTATCTCAAATGCCCTGGGGTTACGGGAGGTCATGCCGCTTATCCCCTCCCCGGGCTCATCAGGTCCCTGGGGGGCGGGAGCTGTCGGCTTGCTTCCTCAAACCCTCCGTCTTAAGGATTGCGGTGTCGGTATCAAGAACACCCTTGAGCTCTCCAGGCTGGAGATCCATGGGGATGTTTCGGATGGTGTTTCCTCGCTGGCTCTTTGCGGAGGGTCGGGCGGTTCGCTTTGGAGATATGCGCGGGCGAGCGGTGCTGACGCCTACTTCACAGCTGACATGAAGTACCACGAGAGGCTTGAAGCACTGGACTCCGGCATGGCGCTCTTCATAGCCGATCACGGTGAGATGGAGCGATTCTCAATGAAGGAGCTTGCCGATACACTTTCAGAGGCGACTGGTCTCAAGACGATCCTTCTGGACCCTCCGTCTTGTCACTTTTGTATGTTATAGTTTTTCTACCGTTTGGGGTGATTGTGAGTGAGCAGTAAAAAGCGAGTATTCAGCGGAATGAGGCCCACCGGGAAGCTCCATCTGGGGCATCTCGCTGGGGCATTGACTAACTGGACAAAGCTTCAAAACGATTACGACTGCTTCTATAGCATAGTGGACTGGCACGCGCTCATGTCCGATTATGCTGATAGTTCCGCATTGGCGGGTAACTGCAGGGAGGTCCTGCTTGACTGGCTCGCATCGGGGCTGGATCCGAAGAGGTGCACCATCTTCATCCAGTCGCACGTACCCCAGCATGCGGAGCTGCACCTCGCCCTGTCGATGGTTACCCCGCTCGGCTGGCTGTACAGATGCCCGACTTATAAGGAGCAGATACTGAACCTTCAGAACAAAGATCTGAGCACATACGCCTTTCTCGGCTACCCGGTGCTTATGGCAGCAGATATTCTCCTGTATAAGGCGGAAATCGTGCCTGTCGGAGAGGACCAGAGCGCACACCTGGAGATTACAAGGGAGCTGGCGAGACGATTTAACTCATTCTATGGGAATATCCTGCCGGAACCGCAGATCATGCTGACCCCGACACCGAAGGTGCCGGGAACGGATGGGCGTAAGATGAGTAAATCGTACGGGAACTCGCTGTACATAGCCGACACTCCGGATGCGATGTGGGAGAAGATCCGCACGATGATCACCGACCCGGCCAGGGAGAAGCGCACCGACCCGGGGGACCCGGATAAGTGCCCGGTCTGGGACCTCCACAAGGTTTTCAACACCGACGAGGAGGAGAGGGCGGAGATAGCCAACGGCTGCCGGACGGCGGGAATCGGTTGTATCGATTGTAAAAAGAAGCTTCTCTCGCATATCGAGCGAGCGTTGGGTCCGATAAGGGAGAAGCGTTCATTTTTTGAAAAGACACCCGACCTTCTGCTTGATATACTGAACGAAGGGGCCAAAAAGGCGATGGAGACGGCCGAGCGGACCATGGAAGAGGTCGTCGGCGCCGTAGGCTTCTTCAAAAGAGGATAAGGGTGGAGGGCAGCCGGGGAGAGCTCGCGGAGTTCAATGCCGAGGTCGATGGATTCTCCGGCCCCTTCGACGCTCTGTGCTGGCTTGTGGAGAGCCGTGAGCTCGAGGCCTCAAGCATATCGGTAAGGCAGGTTGTGAGGATATACGGTTCGTATCTGGCGAATACCAATAAGGTCCCGGTCACAGTGGTCTTTGAGTTCATGCTGATGGCTGCCTCTCTGGTGCTTAACAAGGCGCTCTCTCTGATGCCAGGGGCGGAGCAGGCGGAGGTTTTTCAGGCGGAAGGGCCGGAGGAGGATGTCATCGAGAGGCTGTCGAGGTATCGGCCATACAGAGCTGTTACTTCGGACCTGCTGGCGTTGAAGGAGAAAAAGGATCGCCTCTTCTTTCGACAGCAGCCGGATGATGACGGAGGAGAGCCTTCGCAGTACCTCGGCGATCTTTACGCGCTCTGCAAGCTTTGGTGGAGTTTGGAAGAGGCCGGAAGAAGAGCGCGGCAGCAGGCTGTATCCGATGATCAGGATGCTTTTGAATGGGACGGTGTCCCGTCGTCTCTGCCCGAGGAGGAGCAGGTCGATATCAAGATTTCCCATTTGATTTCCAGGCTAGTCGACTGCGGAGAGTTAAGCCTGTCGCTCTTCCTGAGAGAAAACAGGTCGATGCAGAACCTTGTGGTCACTATTATCGCCCTGTTGGAGATGAGCAGGGCCGGGCTTGTTAGGATTATTCAGAGGGAGCTTTTCGGAGATGTCGTCATCGTCAGAGTTTGAGATGCTTTCCTCACTGGCGAGAAGCATAGAGGCGGTTCTTTTCGTCGCATCGGCCCCGGTGCCGGTGAGCGAGCTGTCGGATCTGCTTTCGGTCCCTTTGGCGGTGATC
>JBAYOX010000184.1:0-4271 GCA_041678025.1 Aminobacteriaceae bacterium | reverse complement strand
CCCCAGTATCCCCCACCCCCGCCCTCGCCGTCCCCCGGCGCAGAATCTTCAGCCTCTAAATGCCCGCGAGTATCATAAGCGCCTCTCTCATCTGAAGAAAGGCCATCAGAAACTCAAACATTACCCGCCAAACTATCTCTATCAATATAAACATGATGAAAAAGAGTCCGTAAATATGGCTGGTGCTCTGGTTTCCGTCAAGGGGCTGCCTCCGAGGGCGGATCGCCCCGGAAAGAGATTGTTCCAACCACGACTGAAGCCGCTGCGAAAGCCGCCATGTCAGAAAAGGAATACCGGCTGCACCAAGAAAATATATGATGTGAAGGACGTTGTGGCTAATAAAATATCTGAAAGTTAAAAAGTCATAGAGGACGTCCACAATCCATCACCCTCCTCAGTGCGGCCTGTTCTCTTTCGGCGCGCCTTCTTCTCTTCCTACCTGCAACACAGCGTACTCCCGCCTGATAGTGCGCTGAAAGCTGTCGGGCAGGTCATTCCAAATATGCAGATCTACCCGGAAAGGCACGTTGGATTCCTCCAGCGCCTCCTTCAGCTCGGAAAATCGCAGTTTTTGCTCTTCGCGGATAAACGCGACCAGGTCCAGATCGCTCGAAGGCTTTGCTGTGAACTTTACCCGTGATCCGAAAGCCCAAACAGCGGTATCTGGAATGTACTTATGCAATAGATCTCTGATTATGGAGAGATGCTGCGGTGAAATGTCAATGTAGATAGCTACTTCCATGTTGATCCTTTCATTCTTTCAAGTAAACTGATTGCATCCGGAATATACGAGCGCATAAGCGCAATCGCCTCCTCCGCCTTTTCTTCGGAATAATTATGGGAGGTAAGGGTTCTTGCGTCCGCGTATCGAAGCCACTGCTCCACGTTTGAGTGAAGCAGCTTATTCTCCGCTGCTATTCTGAATATGGGCTTTGGGCTGTTGGGGGTGTCCGGAACGCCGAGCTCTTCAACAAGGTATCTTTTCAATGTCTTCCACAACGTGTCATAACAGATTTCAAAACGCTGGATCACGGATTCTTTAATGGCTTCTTTTTCCAACACGCCCAAATCCGTTCTGGAACCGATCGTTAAATAGTTGTTGTGCTGCGCTTCGAGGTGCTTCAGAGATTTGATCAGTCTGCTGTAGTCGATCATTGGCAGCTCCTTGTACGTCTCTTCTCATGCGACCTGATGCGGATCGCCACTGTCCGCTGTCTGTCGCATAAAGTTTTTCAATCCTCTTCGGATACCGCGAATGTTCTCAAAGTATGCCACGAAGCCGCCGCTTGTTCAAGCAGAGTGGCGCAGGAACCGTCTGAATGCGAGCCACGAACACCGAGTCCGCCACCGTATTACGCATTAAGGTAGATTTCGGATATACTACTGATTATTGGCCAAGGCGAACAAGACGTGCAGCGCAGGATAGAGAATGGAGGGAATCATGACATCGAATGATGCGCGGAAACGCGCGGAAGAGCTTCACCGGGAGAGCTTCGTGCTGGATGCTCACTTTGACCTTCTACCGCTCGTGCTCGATAAACGCCTGAAGGGCGAGAAGAACGTCATCGAGAGAGACTACCTCCCCGGCTTCCGTGCGGGGAACGTCGACGCGGTGGTCTCGTCGCTATTCGTCTCCGAGCGGTTCCTTCCGGAGATGGGGCTGCGGCATGCGCTCGACATGATAGCGGCGCTCTACGAGGAGATGGCCGAGAGCCCGGGGCTCTTCTCGCTATGCTGCAACACGGCGGAGATCGCGGAGGCGAACGCCAGAGGTGAGGTTGCGCTGCTCCTCTCCTTCGAGGGACTGGACCCGATCGGCAACGACCTATCGCTGTTGCGTGTCTTTTACGAACTGGGGGTCAGGGGTATCGGGTTAGTCTGGAGCCGCAGAAACTATGTCGCGGATGGCTGCTTCTTCGACCCGGTGAAGGAGGGACGGAAGGGCGGCCTGACGGCGTTCGGAGTCCAGGTCCTCGACGAGGCGAAGCGTCTGGGGATGTATATCGACATAAGCCACCTCAATGACGAGGGAGTTGAGGATGTCCTCGCCCTGTACGACGGGCCGGTGATCGCCTCGCACTCGAACTGCCGCGCTCTCGCTCCCGTGATGCGAAATCTTACGGACGAACAGATCTTGCGGCTGGCCGGGCGCGGAGGGGTGATGGGGATGAACTCATTCAGCGTCTTCGTAGCTGACCCGGACCGCCATGCAGTAACGGAGCGCGATCTCGCCGACCACGCCGATCATATTCGCTCCCTCGTCGGAGATGGGCACGTCGGCTTGGGGTTCGACTTCTGCGACGAGATGCGCGACTTCACCGCCCTAGGAGCTCGCCGCAAGTACGACTGTATAAAAGGTTACGGCGCGAGCATTGATTTCACAGCGGAGCTCCTGCGCAGGGGGTACGGCGAGGAGGCAATCCGCGGTATCCTGGGAGGCTCGTTCCTCTCATTTTTGAGACAGACGATCGGGTAGACTGCCGGGGCGGGGGAGCATTCAGGCCGCCTCCCCGGCCAAACTGCACCGGTCAACCAAAGGAGCTGGTCTGTGTGATGCTGATTCCCCTTTTGCTGTGCGCCGCGTGCGCACTGTTTTTTCTGTTTCCCAGCGCCTCCTCCGCCTGTACCTCCATCATCGTCGGGCGCAAGGTTTCTTCGACGGGGCGCGTTGTCGTCGGCCATAACGAGGATGACCCGGGGCGTCTGATTGTCCGGCACGCGCTCGTACCCTCCCGACGCTGGAAGGAGGGCGATGTCGTCACGGCAGAGGAGCGATCTGCACGAATTTCTCAGCCACCCGAGACCCTTGCCTTCTTCTGGACGCAGGTCAGGGGGGAGAGAGGGCTTTCGAACGCGGATAGTTTCTACAACGAGCGCGGGGTGCTGGTCGTCAGCGACAGCTGCCTCTCCTCCCGGTTGGACGACGAGCCGGATCTCATCGCGGGCGGCATAGGCTACGCCCTTCGCCGCGCCGTCGCCGAACGCGCCTCGGACGCCCGCTCGGGTGTTGAGATCGCTACGGAGCTTGTCGACAGGTACGGCTACCGCAGTCCGGGGAGAGGGTATGTGATCGCGGATTCAAAAGAGGCGTGGATTCTCCAGCTCGCCGGGGGGAGGGACTACTGCGGAGTGCGTGTGCTCGACGACGAGGTCGTCTTTTTCCCCAATCATTTCACCATCCGGGCGGGCGACCTCGAAGGGCGCGAGCACATCCTATCGCAGGGGCTGATGGAGAAGGCCCTCGGTCGAGGGTGGAGTGCGCACGACGAGTATGGTCTCGGCGGTTTCGACTTCGCGCGCTCCTTCCAGGACCCCGGCTCGTGGAGGAAGGACGGCAACACCTATCGGCACAGGCACGGTGTCGCTGCGTTATGCGGGACGTCACTCCCCGAGGAGGCCGAGCTCCCGTTCGCGCTGTTTCCTGAGAGGGAGATCACCCCGGAGGACGTGAAGGGCGTGCTCCGCAGCCACTACGAGGGAACGCCGGACGACTTTCGGAGCAGCTTCGCCGGGCGATCTCCGCACTTCACCCAGGTACGCCGCATCTGCACCGGTGGCACGGTCGAGAGCATGGTGGCCCTGCTCTCGGACGATCCGCTGTTCTCCGAGCTCCTGATCTCGCGCGGGCGTCCCTGCTGCGACCCTTATCAGCCGTACTGGGGAGGGGTGGCAACGCTGCCGAAGGAGCTCTCTCCAATTAAAGAACCGGGTGTTGCGATCGACGCGCACTGCGCCCCGGAGCCGGGGCTTCTGGACATTTCGGATGCCGCATGGTGGCAAGTGTTTCAGGAGCAGACGCTTGTGGATCTGCTCTATGAGGAGCTCCACCCCGTCCTTTTGGTGTGGATCGGGAGGCGCGAGGAAGAGATTGGGGCGAGATGCCAGATGATCGTCGCTGAGGCGAAGCGTTTGGCCCAAAGCGGCGACACGGCCGCCGCGCGGCGTCTGCTGACCGAGGAGAACGCGCTGTTGGCCGGGGAGAGCGCCTTTCAAAAGGCGAAGTTCCTTGCCGCATACGGCCCCTGCGCACTCCGTCCGGAGCGAGAGGAGATAGTAAAGGGGGAAATATCCGGGGAGCTCACCGTCTTTTTTCAATCGCCCGCTGCCCCGGTCGAAGATACCTTTCTGATGGGGCAGGGGGGGACGCCGCCACAGAGTTGGGCCGCCCCCCTGCGGGGAAGCCTTCAATTCACCGAAGGCTCATGGTCGCTACGCTTTCGTGTGCGCGAGCTCACCGAGGCGGCGGTCCCGTGCCTTGCGGACTTCTGGCT
>JBAYOX010000183.1:0-4280 GCA_041678025.1 Aminobacteriaceae bacterium | reverse complement strand
TTCGCCGGCGACAGCCGCCCCAGCAGGACGTGTGCCTTCACATACTCCAGCCCCTCTCTGTATATGGAGCGCATCGCCTCTGTCGCGGCCTTGGCCAGAAGTATGTCGCTGTCGGTCGGAGTCTCCAGCGGCACCTCCGCCGCAGCGCCGTAAAATGGCGCCCGGAAGCGACTGGTGGAGATGCTCACCGAGACGATGCCCGCCAGCGAGCTCTGCGAGCGCAGTCGACGCCCGGCTATCAGCGTGAACTCCGTCACGGCCTCCGCCAGCGCCTCGCGGCTTCGAACCGGGCGGGCGAACGTGCGCGAGGACTGAATCGATTTCTGCGGCTTCTCCTCCTCCTCTATCCGGAGGCATCTTATACCGCGAAGCTCCCAGGCCGTCCGCAGCCCCCGCACGCCGAGTCGTCTGTCCAGCCAGTCGTCGTGCGCATCCTTCAGGTTGAGGGCGGTCATCACTCCGTGTTTGTGCAGACAGGTGCTCCACCGTCGACCTATCCCCCACACGTCCTCCACCGGGACGTCGCGCAGAAAGTCGTCCCACTCGCCGCCCGGCGGGAAGGCGAACACCCCTCCCGTCTCAGGGCGCTTCTTGCCCCGTTCGGCCGCCAGCTTCGCCGCGGTCTTGGTCGGGGCCAGCCCCACGGATATGGGGATGCCCACATCCCTCAGCACGGTGGTCCGCAGCCCCCTCCCCCACGCCTCCGCGCGGAGCAGGCCGTCGGGAGGGACCTCCAGGAAGGCCTCGTCGATCGAATAGACCTCCATGGAGGGGGTGAATCTGCGCAGTACCTCCATCACCCTGTCCGATATCTCCTCGTAGAGCTGGAAGTTGCTGGAGAACGCCACCCCACCGCGCTTCTCGAAGAAGCGCCGCACCTGGAAGTACGCCTCTCCCATCTTTATCCCCATGGCCTTGGCCTCGTTGGAGCGAGAGATGATGATCCCGTCGTTGCTGGATAGCACCACCACCGGACGCCCCTCGAGGTCGGGGCGGAACAGCCTCTCGCACGAGACGAAGAAGTTGTTGCAGTCGCACAGGGCCAGCATCTCTTTGCACGGCCTCAGAAGGGGGCGCGAATTATCCACGTCACCACCCCCCACACCGAGGAGGGGTTGAAGTCAGGCTCCAGCGTCGCCAGCCGCAGCCCCTTGCGTGTAGAGACAACCGCCCTGACCCCCTCCGAAGGAGGAAGCGACCGGTCGACCACCAGTATGGATGGTGGCGTTCCGGCGCCTCGCATTAGAAAGGTGGAGGAGGGGCGGGGGAGCAGCATATCGAGCAGGCGCGCGGCAGCGGAGCCCTGAATCTCGTTGCTTCGCGTCATTTGAACAGCCATAATATTTACTCTCCCTTTGAATGTCTATGTTTTATAATATATACAGTCTGTGGTCAAACGTCAGTATAAAGACATACAGAGAGAATGTCAATGCTCTTTATATAGGTCGATATGTATCTATGTTCTAGAAGTACTCTCCCAAAGTGGCGCAGACAACGAGCTCGTCCGCAGATATGGTATACTATGTCAGACTCCATCATTGACCGAGGTAAAGGAGCTACGATGTGAAGACCTCTCGTTCTACCTACTGGTCGCTTTTTTCCGACCCTCTTTTTCCGCTTTTTTTCCTGCTGACAGTCTCGTTTTTCATGACGATATTCTTCCGTGTATCGGCCTCGGTTATCATGCCGGTCGAGGCGGAGCGCCTGGGAATCAGCGCGTCGCTGGTAGGGTTTATCTCAAGCGTTCACTTCTACACCTACGCCCTGATGCAGCCGGTGTCGGGCGTGCTTCACGACCGCTACGGCCCTGTCAGGGTGGTCGCGTGGGGTCTGGCGCTCACCGCGGCCTCATGCCTGCTGATGACCATTGTCAGGACGCCGTTTACCCTCGGGGTGTGGCGACTGGTCTCGGGGCTGGGGGTCTCTCCGATGTACTCGGCCACTCTTGTGTTCATGGCCTTCGCCTTCCCTCACGAACGCTACGCCTTCTACGCCGGCATCAACTTCGCCGTCTCGAACCTCGGTGCGATGGTCTCGGTGGCGCCTCTTGGCTTCGCTGTAGACAGATTTGGAATAGGGTCGGTCTTTGCCGTGCTGGCCGTAGTCAGTCTGGTGATGGCCGCGACACTCGCCCTGAAGGCGAAGGAGGATCCGCTGAGGGCGATCTCCAGAGGTGGTAGTAGATCGCTGTCTACTCTCGTGTCAGGTATCTGGAATGCTATCCTGTTCGTAGTCCGAAACAGGCGGATGAGGGCCCTGATGATACTATGGGCGGCCTCGGCGTCATCGCTGGTGGTCTTTCAGGGGCTGTGGGGGGCGGTCTGGTTCGAGGTGGCCTTCAAGGTCTCCGCCGCGTCGGCCCGTTTTTGGAGCTCTCTGATAAGCGTTGGAATGATGGTGGGGCCACTGCTGATCGGGGGCGTGGTTATCACGCCGGAGAGGCTGCCTGTGGTGATACGAAAGGCGATCTCGCTTAACTCTGTAGTATGGTTTGTTCTACTGGGGGTGGTATACCTGGCATGCCCCGTCTGGGCGGGCGGCGTTGCGGCGCTTGTGCTGGGGGCCGTCACCGGCCTTCGCGGTATCTTCGTGCTCGCTGGCGTCACGGCCCTCGTTCCTCCTGGCGAGAAGGGCGTGGTCTTCGGGGCGATGAACATGCTTGCAGTCTTCGCCACGATAGTTGCTCAGTGGGGGAGCGGAGTGATAATAGACCTCTTCCCGACGGCGCGCCCCGGTGTGTACACTGAGGAGGGTTACTTCGCCGCCTTCCTGCTGGTGGCACTCTCGCTTGCGCTGAGTATGCTGGCGTTCAGGCCTCTGGGGCTGGAGCCTCTGAGGCCCGGTGATAGCGAGCCTGCGCCCTAAAGCTTGGTGAGCGTGTCGAACCACCAGAAGAACGACTGGGGGTCCAGCTCGTCCGGGCCTCCCTTGATCAGGCAGTCCGCCTGATCAAACAGTCTGTCGTCCGAATTATCGGACGGCGCTGGCATAGCCACGCAGCTCATCCCCGCGCGGACGGCAGCCTCCACTCCAAATCGCGTGTCCTCGAATACCATAATGGCCGACGGCTCGACGCCCATCCGGCGCGCTGTCTCAATAAAGATATCCGGCTCCGGCTTTCCCCTTTTGACCTCGGACGACGACAGTATCATGGTAAAATAGTCCCATATATCAAGGGACTTCAGAATGTCCGTCGCTATTGCAGAGTTGGAGCCTGTGGCGATCGCCATGGGAAGCCTCCTCTCGCTGAAACCCTCCAGCACTGCCCTCATGGGGGGGTAGATGCGAGTTGATTTAAGCGCCAGGGATCTGTAGATGGCGTTCTTCTCGTCTATGAGGCTCTGCACGTCACTCTCCAGGCCGTAATTCGCCTTGATGCGTCTGACCATCTCGGAGATGTCCTTGCCTATGAAGGCCCTCTTGTCCTCGCGGGAGAAGGAGACGCCCCTGCGGGCGAGCAGGATTCGGTCGCTCTCGTAGTGGTTCTCCTCACTGTCTATCAGCGTGCCGTCCAGGTCGAATATGATGGCCTTTATAGCCTCGGGCTTGCTCCTCTGCGTATGTTTTTCTCCTGCGAGAAATGCAATAGGCGTCGCAATCATTATAGTTCTATCCTCCCATTTACTATGGTCCGAAAGAATTGTAGCATAGAAATCAACCGTTGAGAACAGGGGCAATCTTTACAGGGGGGTGCCAACGGACGTGACGAGGATGTCTCTCAAAAGATTTATTTGTTTTCCAATATATGTGAGCAAAACTGTTTGTATTCGAAAAGAAGAGTGATAAAATACCGTATCAGTATGAATACAAAAAAAGGAGGATTTATATTGGTATTTTCAGGCGAAAGTAATGGTTCAAAATCGAAGTGTACAGCGGGATTCTCTTTGATGACGAAGCTCGGTGGGGTATCCGCTCTTTCCTCGTTGATTCCGGTCGTCCTGACGGCGATGATTGCTATTGTAGTTTTCTCCAATCATCTTGACAGAGAGGCCAAGGAGAAAGCCGGTTTCGCGGTGAGCGGACTGGAGTGCATTTTACAGGAGCAGCGTACGGCGGCCGAGGCTCAGACCACCCTTATAGCCGAGCGCTCAGACATCGTAGAAGAGGTGATTACGGGGAACACGGAGGCTGTCTTGAAAAAGCTGACCCCTCTGTGGAAAGAGAGCGGGCTTGATTTCGTGACGGTGACCGACGACGATGGTGTGGTGGTGGCCCGTCTGCATGAGCCGGGGAACAAGGGTGACTCGGTCATTAATCAGGCGAATGTGAGAGGCGCGCTT
>JBAYOX010000182.1:0-4283 GCA_041678025.1 Aminobacteriaceae bacterium | reverse complement strand
GAGGAGATCGAGCTTTTCACGGCGAGCCCGGAGGGTACCGGCGGCGCCTCGATCTATTATGCGGCGGGGCCGGACGGGCTTGCCGCGGAACAAACTGCGTACTACCCCGACTTTGACCCACGAACCCGGCCCTGGTACGAAGCGGGCGAAAGGGCAGAGACTCATGCCTGGAGCGAGATCTACCGTCACTTCGCCCTTGATGAACTCACGGTAACCGCTGTTCAACCCCTTCGCGAAAGCGGCGGGTCTCTCGCCGGAGTACTCGGCGTGGATGTGACTCTCTCCTCCCTCAGCGGCTTTCTGCGACAGCAGAGGGTTGGAGAGGGAGGCAGGGTTTTTATCCTTGACGGAGATGGGTATATAGTCGCGGATTCCACCCCGGGAAAGGCGTTTGAGATGCGCGATGGACTCTTCTTTCGTCTTGCCGGAAGAGATTCCCCCGACCCAGCCATTCGCGCGGCCGCGCTCGAGATAGAGAGGCGACGAGCTAAAGATGTCACTCGTAGCCTCTTCGTCATCCAACAGGAGGCCGGTCCCGCGGGCTATGTCCGCACAATTCCCTTCAAATCCCTGGGGCTCGACTGGGAGATCGCCGTGATCATACCGGGATCGGAGTTCACAGCTCCCGTTCACTTCATGATGAGGGCAGTCCTGCTCGTTACCCTGGTAACGCTGATTGTTACCATGGTGAGCGGGTTTATGGTGTCGGGCTGGATCTGCCGCCCTCTTGCTGACCTCCTTAGATCAGCTCAGGCGATAACCAGAGGGGACTGGCGCGCCCCTCCAGTGCTTCTGAGGGGGGACGAGGTTGGAGAGCTGTCGCGATCGTTCGGTATAATGGCCCAACAGCTCTCCGAGGCCTTTACCGGTTTGGAGCGGAAGGTACGGGAGAGGACCGCCGAGCTGGAGGATAAGAACCGGGAGCTGGTGCTGGCGAAGGCTGAGTCCGAGTCGCTCGCCAGGTTAGCGGAGGAGGCGAGCCGGGCCAAGAGCGCCTTCCTGGCATCAACGAGCCATGAGATACGCACTCCGATGAGCGCGATTATCGGACTGAGCGATCTGCTGATTGCAACCCGCCTTACCAGCGAGCAGAGAGAGTACGTCTCCCTGATACAGTCCTCGGCGGAGTCGTTGCTTGAGATAATCAACGATATTCTGGACCTGGCCAAGATAGAGGCGGGCAGGATGACCATAGAGAGGACCCCTTTCAGACTTCGCCCTCTTGTGGAGCAGGTGACCGCCCTTGCACGGGCTCAGGCCGAGAAAAAGGGGCTTGCCGTCTCCTCGCTGATAGCCGCCGACCTTCCCGACTCATTTCTGGGAGACCCCCTTCGCATTCGCCAGATACTCACCAACCTCGTTGGAAACGCCGTGAAGTTCACATCGTCCGGCGTGATCGAGATTGGTGTATCGGTGAAGGGGAGGGTGGATGGCGAGGTGCGCATCGCCTTCCACGTAAGGGATACTGGACTTGGTATTCCCGAGGAGAAGAAGACGAAGCTCTTCGAGGTTTTTACCCAGTTGGATGCCTCCACGACCCGCAAACACGGAGGTACCGGCCTCGGTCTGTCCATATCGCAGGCGCTTGCCCGGATGATGGGGGGCGTGATAACGGTGGAGAGCGAGATGGGGAGGGGAAGCCTTTTCACGTTCGCTTTGCCTCTTTACCTGTATTCGGGAGATGTCGCGGAGGGGCGGAAGAGCTCCACGGTAGAGAGCCTCCACTGGCAGGGGAGGGTCCTTCTGGCCGAGGACAATGAGATCGGGGCCAAACTGACGACGATCATGCTGGAGAAGGCCGGGCTTACGGTACGACGTGCGGTCAACGGCCATGAAGCCGTCGATCTGTGGCGAAAGGAGGAGTTCGATCTCCTTCTGATGGACTGCGAGATGCCCGAGATGGACGACTTCGAGGCGACTCGCGTCATAAGATCGGAGGAGGGCGAGGGGAATAGCGTGCCGATAGCCGCACTGACCGCCTATGCGATGAAGGGGGACAGGGAGAGATGCCTTGAGGCGGGGATGACGGATTACATCACCAAGCCCCTTCGGGCGGGCGCCCTTAACGATCTGCTGTCGCGCTACCTTACGGAGGAAGAGATGGAATCGGTAAGTGTCGCTAACGAGCCATCCGTTGATGAAGAGGCGGAGCGTTCCCGCTGGAAAACAGGCTTGAAAGGGCTTATGAGCGCACTCGACTACGACAGGAGGGAGTTTGAGGAGATAGTTTCCGCCTTTCTTCAGGAGACTCACGACCATCTGAACGACATCGCTCGAGCCTTCGAAGATGATAGTCAGGCTGATGCCGCGAGGGCCCTTCACAAGATAAAAGGCATGCTTGCCTACCTTGTGGGGGAGAGGGATGCCCGTCTGGCCGACGAGCTTGAGCTTTTGGCCAGAGAGTCCTCCCTTGAGAAAGGCGACCCGAAGCTCGCCGAGATGGGTGCGTTGCTCGGTCGTCTGGAGGCGTTTCTGCGCGATAGACCGGGTTTATAAAGAACCGCTCCCGGCTTTTAACTTTCACGCTTTACGTTGTACACGTTTCAATGTTATCATGTTCCATGCACCGAAATAATATTTACCAGGAGGTTCTGCCAATGGCCGGCAAGATAATCGAGTGTGTTCCCAATTTCAGCGAAGGGCGACGACAGGATGTGATAGAGGCGATTGTCGCTCCCTTCAAGACGACAAGGGGCTGCGGCCTTCTCGATTACCGGGCGGACGCCGACCACAACAGGCTTGTCGTCAGCTTGGCGGGCGCGCCGGGACCTGTCCAGGAGGCCCTGCTTAAGGCCGCCTCCATCGCGGTCAATGAGATAGACATGAACACCCACCAGGGCGCTCATCCGCGCATAGGAGCGGTGGACGTGATACCCTTCACCCCTGTCAGCAACATCTCCATGGAGGAGTGCGTCTCTCTCTCTCACTCGTTCGGAGAGCGCTATTTCAAGGAGCTCGGCGTGCCCGTCTACTTTTACGAGGACTCTGCCAGGAGGCCGGAGCGCAAGCGCCTCGAGGTGATTCGCAAGGGTCAGTACGAGGCACTGAAGGCTGAGTCGATCAACCCGGAGAGGAACCCTGACGTCGGAGGACCGGCACTTCACCCGACAGCCGGCGCGACCGTCGTAGGCGCCCGCAGGTTCCTTGTGGCGTTCAACGTAAACCTGAACACGGCGGACGAGGAGATTGCCAAGCGGATAGCCAACTGCGTACGCGCGTCGAGCGGCGGTTTCTGTCACGTCAAGGGCATGGGCGTAGCCCTGCACGAGCGCGGGATGGCGCAGGTCAGCATGAACATCGTCGACTTCGAGAAGAACGCGATATACAGGGTTCTGGAGGTCATCAGGATGGAGGCGCGGCGCTGGGGGGTGGAGGTAGTGGAGACGGAGATCTATGGCATGATCCCCGCCCTGGCCATGCTGGAGAGCGCTGCCTACTACATGCAGGTTAAGGACTTCGACCCGATGCAGGTGCTGGAGCTGAAGCTGCTGGCCGGGGGCGAAGTCGAATGACAGTAAAGCTGTTCAGAAACGCTCGTATCTACACGCCCGAGGGGGACTCCCCGTCCGTAGGGACGAAGCAGGGGGAGGTGCGCGTCCTTGGGAGGGGCGCGTTGTTTGCGAAAGACGGCATAATCGAGGCGGTGGGCTCCGAGGAGGAGGTGCTGTCGCACCCTCTCTGCAAGGAGGCGGATGAGGAGATCGACTGCGAGGGGAGATGCGTTATCCCGGGCTTTGTCGATCCTCACACCCACATGTGCTTTGCCGCGCGGCGCGAGGAGGAGTTTTCGATGCGCCTAGCAGGCGCGGCTTACCTGGATATTCTCAAGAAGGGGGGCGGCATACTCTCGTCGGTGCGGCACGTTCACGCCTCGTCGGAGCAGGAGCTGTTCGAGACGACGAGGGCGCTTGCCATGTCGGCCCTCTCCTTCGGCACGACCACTGTCGAGATGAAGAGCGGCTACGGGCTGGACACAGAAAGCGAGCTGAAGATGCTGTCGGTCATCCGCCGGGTAGGCCGGGAGACGCCATTGCGTGTCGTGCCCACCTTCATGGGAGCACACGCGATACCGGAGGCGTACAGGGGGAACGGCGACGGCTACGTAGACATGATGATAGAGGAGATGCTTCCGGCGGTCGCCAGGCAGGGGATCGCAGCCTTCAGCGACGTCTTCTGCGAGGAGGGTGTCTTCTCTGCGGACCAGACGAGAAGGCTGCTCCTGGAGTCGCGCAGGCACGGACTGGGGCTGAAGGTTCACGCCGACGAGGTTCATGACACAGGCG
>JBAYOX010000181.1:0-4304 GCA_041678025.1 Aminobacteriaceae bacterium | reverse complement strand
TACCGCGAGTTTAAGGCTGACCGCGCTGTCGTCTACAACCAAAACCCGACTCATATTCCAATACACCCCCGGTCATCGAAGGGGGCATGACACCCCCTTATAGCCACTTAATATAGTGATTCGATAACAATGTTACACTAAAGAGTCCGTTTATGCAATCAGGCCCACATGGGTGAAGTGCATCCGCCGAGCGGCGTCTGTACTATCAGTAGGCTCTTAGGCGAAGCTCCGCGCCCAGCCGTTCCAGGATCTTCATCCCGGCTACGGAGTTTCCCTTGCTGTCAAGGGCCGGGCCGCAGGTGCCTATACCCATCCTACCGCGCACCGCCGCCGATATCCCACCGCCGACGCCGCTTTTGGCGGGGATTCCCACTGTGACGGCAAACTCGCCGGAGCCGTTGTACATGCCGCAGGTGGCCATGATGGCCCTCGTGATCTCCGCCACCCGCGGGGCAATTACCTGCTCCCCTGTCATGGGGTTCAGGCCGTCGGCGGCAAGGGTTGCACCCAGCACGGCCAGCTCGCGGCAATCGACCTCGAGGCTGCACTGCCGAAAGTAGGTGTCCAGGATGTCCTCTACGTCTCCCTCCAGGTTTCCAACGCTCTTGAGGAACCATGCCAGGGAGCGGTTTCTGTCCGCCGTGTCCCTCTCTGAGGCGAAGACGGATTCGTTCACCGCTATGGACGGGTTTCCGGTCATCTTGGACGCCATGTCGGCGACGGCCGCGAAACGTGCCTCGCTCTTCTCCCACGGAAGAAGCGAGAGGACGACTATCGCTCCCGAGTTTATCAGCGGGTTGTGCGGACGGTGGGGCGCATCCATCTCAAGCCTCATGATAGAATTGAAGGCGTCGGCCAGCGGGTCCATCCCAACGCGCGAGAATACCTTCTCCTCGCCGCACACGGAAAGAGCGAGCGACAGAGAGACGACCTTGGAGACCGACTGCATGGTGAATCTGTAGTCAGAGTCCCCGGAGGCCGTCATCCCCGAGGAGAGATCGCATACGGCGGCGCCCACGGCGTCCGCCCTGGCCTTCGCAAGCTCCGGGATGTAGGTGGCGGTCCTTCCGGTCCGCCACTCCTCCCTGCACTCTTTTACGACTGAATCAAGCAGCTTCTGCATCACGCCCACCCGTCACTCGGCGTAGCTTCCGAGGTGTTTTGAGAAGAAGCGCTCCATCGCGCGGTAGAAGTCGAAGCGGTTCTCTTCGTTAAGGAAGCCGTGCCCCTCATTGTCCTTGACCATGTACTCGACGTAAACGCCGCGCTTCTTCAGTGCCTCGACTATCTGGTCCGACTCGGCCTTCTTCACCCGGGGGTCGTTCGCACCCTGCGCCACGAAGAGCGGCGCTCTGATGCTCTCCGCGTGGAAGACCGGGGAGGCGGCCATTAGGAGGTCGCGATCCTTCTCCGGGTCCCCTATCTGCTCGTACATCATCTGTCGCCCCAGCTCCCAGTAGGGGGGGATGGTCTCCAGCAGTGTGAAGATGTTTGACACGCCGACGTAGTCGACGCCGCAGGCGTAGAGTTCAGGCGTGAAGGCCAGACCTGCGAGGACCGCGTACCCCCCGTAGGAGCCTCCGTATATCGCGACCTTGTCGGGGTCGGCTATGCCTGAGTCGACAAGCCATTGTACTCCGTCGGTGATGTCGTCCTGCATCGCTAGCCCCCACTCCTTGAAGCTAGCCTCCCAGAAAGCGCGGCCGTAGCCCGTGGAACCTCTGAAGTTCATCTGCAGCACTGCCAGTCCCCTGCTTGCCAGAAACTGCACTTCCGGGTTGAAGCCCCACACGTCGCGCGCCCATGGGCCGCCGTGCGGATGGATCACCACAGGCAGGTTCGTCCCGTCCGACCCCGGAGGCAGTGTGAGATATCCGTGGATGAGGAGGCCGTCGCGGGCCCTGTAGGATATCGCCTTCATCGGCGCCATCCTCTCCTCCGGGAGCCACGGGGTCACGTCCTCAAGCTTTTTCAGCTCCCTGTTCGACATGTCGTAGAAGTAGTACGTCCCGGCAGTCCTGTCGCTGTTCGCTATCAGAAGGGCCCTGTCCTCGTCTCTGTTCATTGAGCCTACACGAACCTGGTAGCCGGGCAGAAGCGACTCCAGCTCCTCCTGGAGGGATCGGCGTTCGTCGTCGAAGAAGTGGTAGTGCAGGCGGTCGGTTATGAAGCCTGTTCCGGTGATGACCTTTCTCTTCTTCGAGTACATCAGACTTCCCACGTCGACCTCGGGGTGCTCGAAGAGAAGCTCCTCGTGGACTGCCGTCTCCGGGTCGAACAGGAAGATCGCCGACTTGTCCCGGCCAAGGTTGGACGAGACGTACAGTTTTTTGTTGTCGAAGGTGAAGAGCAGGGGGGACACGCTCTCGCGGAAGTTGGTGGTGAGCAGAGTGCGGAAGGGAAGGCCCTCTTCGTCGCGGTAGAGCAGGGAGCTGTTCACCCCGTCCGTCTTCAAGGCGACGCGCAGCCTGCCCTCGTGGTCCGTCATCCATCCCTCAATGTCTCCGGGGTTCTCCTCGACCAACGTGAGGTCGCCCGTGTCCAGGTTCAGCCTGTAGACGTCGACGATCCGCGGGTCCCTGCGGTTCAGGCCGATTAGCATCTCGTCGTCCAGCTCCTCAAGGGGGTCGACTATGGTGGCACGCACGTTATCAAACGGCGTCAGATCGCGCCCTCCGGAGCCGTCGGCTTTGACGCTGTACAGGCGGTAGTTCTCGTCCCCGCCCTTGTCCTGAAGGTAAACTATTCTGTCGTTTCCCGACCACATGCACGTGAGAATGTCGCGCTCCGCAGCGGAGGTCACCCTTACAGCCGAGTCCTCTCCGATCTTCTGGACGTGGACGTTCAGCCGCCTCTCCCACGGGGCTAGGAAGAGTATCCTCGCTCCGTCGGGCGATATACGGAATCCGCTCTTCTCCGGGTTTCTGAAGAAGTGCTCGAGTGGAAGCGGCTTCTCCTCCGCTCCTGCTGGTATTGCGGCCGTGAGGCCGAGTATCACCGCCGACGCGATGAGAGGGATAAGTTTCATGGTCTTCTTAACCTCAGCTTTCTTTTGTTTACGAGAGGAGCTAATGAGCGCCGCTCTCTTTAAAAGATGCGGCGGTCCTTCCGGCACGCCAATCCTCATAGCACTCTTTTACGGCGGAATCAAGAAGCTTCCGCATCGCGTCAACCCGTCACTCGGCGTAGCTCCCGAGGTGTTTGGAGAAGAAGCGCTCCATCGCGCGGAAGAAGTCGAAGCGATTCTCCTCATTATCGAAGCCGTGCCCCTCATCGTCCTTGACCATATACTCGACGTCGATTCCGCGCTTCTTCAATGCCTCGACTATCTGGTCGGACTCGGCCTTCTTGACGCGCGGGTCGTTAGCCCCTTGGGCCACGAAGAGAGGCACCATGATATTGTCCGCGTGGAAGACCGGGGACGCTGCCCTCAAGAGCTCCTGGTCCTTCTCCGGGTACCCTATCCGCTCGTACGCCATCTTTCTCTCCAGCTCCCAGTATGGGGGTATTGCCTCCATAAAGGTGAATAAATTCGAGACGCCGACATAGTCAACGCCGCATGCGTACAGGTCTGGTGTGAAGGCCAGCCCGGCGAGCACCGCGTAGCCGCCGTAGGAGGCTCCGAAAATACCTATCCTCTTCGGGTCGGCCACGCCGGTGTCTATCAGCCACTGGACGCCGTCGGTTATGTCGTCCTGCATCGCGCGCCCCCACTGTTTGAAGCTCGCCTCCCAGAAGGCTCGACCGTAGCCGGTGGAGCCGCGGAAGTTCATCTGAAGCACCGCCAGCCCTCTGCTTGCCAGAAACTGCACGACCGGGTTGAAGCCCCAGACGTCGCGAAGCCAGGGACCGCCGTGCGGGAAAATGATCACGGGCAGGTTCTTTCCGTCCGAGCCGAGCGGAATGGTTAGGTATCCGTGGACCGTCAGTCCGTCTCGTGCCTTGTACGAGACCGCCTTCATCGGCGCCATCCTGTCCTCCGGCAGCCACGGGGCAACGTCAGCGAGCTTGGTCAGCTCCTTCTTCGCTGTGTCGTAGAAGTAGTAGGCCCCATCCGTCCTGTCGCTGTCGGCCCTCAAAAGCGCCCTGTCCTCGTCCCTGTTCATCGAGGATACCACGACCTGACAGCCGGGCAGCAGCGACTCCAGCTCCTCCTGGAGTGCTCTCCTTTCGTCGTCGAAGAAGTGATACTTCAGGCGGTCGGTGATGAAGGACACGCCGGTCAAGACCTTTTTCTTATTGGAGTACAAGAGTTTTTCGACGTCGACCTCCGGGTGCTCGAAGAGAATCTCCTCGTGCTTGGC
>JBAYOX010000180.1:0-4335 GCA_041678025.1 Aminobacteriaceae bacterium | reverse complement strand
GCCGCCCCGACTCGGCGATCTCGAAGGCACCCCTGATCGCTGCGGGTATCTCATCGACTGAGCGGACGAGGATGCTGTGCTTCACGGTGGGCAGGCTGGCGCCGAAGGAGTCCACCTCCTGGAAGGCGTCCGCTCCGATGAGCGAGGTCGACACCTGTCCCGCTATCGCTACCATCGGGACAGAGTCCAGAAAGGCGGTGGCCAGGCCGGTGAGGATATTGGTGAATCCCGGGCCGGAGGTGCACACGCACACCCCCGGCTTGCCGGACGCCCGTGCGTAGCCGTCCGCAGCGTGCGCCGCCGCCTGCTCGTGCCGTACGAGTATATGGGGGAAGGGGGCGTCGTAGAGCGCGTCGTACAGAGGTATCACCGAGCCTCCCGGTATGCCGAACACGCACCGGACTCCCTCCATCTCAAGTGCTTTCACAACCATCCGCGCTCCATTCATTTTCATGTCAACCTTCCCCTTTCAGTCAGTCGTTTATCCCGCCGGCGCGGACTTCGCGTCCATCCACGGCATCATTGCGCGAAGCTCCTTGCCGACCTCTTCTATCTGGTGCGCCCTCTCGCGCTCCATCCACTTCTTCATCCTCGGGCGGCCGCACTGGTTCTCAAGCATCCAGTCCTTGGCGAACGAGCCGTCCTGGACTCTCTCCAGCAGCTCCTTCATAGTCTCGCGCACTCTGCTGTCGATGACCTTCTTTCCCGCCGTCAGGTCGCCGTACTTGGCAGTGTCGCTGACCGAGTAGCGCATCCATCCGATGCCGCCCTCGTACATCAGGTCGACTATCAGCTTCATCTCGTTCAAACACTCGAAGTAGGCGATCTCCGGCTGGTAGCCCGCCTCGACCAGCGTCTCGAACCCCGCCTTGATAAGCTCCGTTATCCCCCCGCAAAGGACGGCCTGCTCGCCGAACAGGTCGGTCTCCGTCTCCTCCTTGAATGTGGTGGAGAGCACGCCGGCGCGCCCGCCTCCGATGGCGCAGGCGTACGCCAGACCAAGCTCCCGAGCCTTGCCCGACGCATCCTGGTGCACAGCCAGCAGGCAGGGGACGCCTCTGCCCTCCGCGTACATCCGGCGGACGAGGTGACCCGGCCCCTTGGGGGCCACCATGAATACGTCGTTATCATCCCTTGGCGTCACCTGGTTGAAGTGGATGGAAAACCCGTGCGCGAACGCCAGAGCCGCGCCCTTTTTGAGATTGGGAGCGACGTGCTCACGATACGTGCACCCCTGGACGTGGTCGGGCATCAGGAACATCACAACGTCCGCCCTCTTGGTCGCCTCCGATGCGGTGAGCACCTCGAATCCGTCCGATTCTGCAGTTGCGCGCGATCTGCTTCCCTCGTGCAGGCCGACCACCACCGAGACCCCGCTATCGCGGAGGTTCTGAGCGTGCGCGTGCCCCTGGCTGCCGTAGCCGAGCACCGCCACGGTCTTCCCCTTAAGCAATCCCATATTCGCATCTCTGTCGTAAAGCGCTTTTGTCATGGTATTTGTTCAGCTCCTTTTTTGAATGTGGTATTAAAACGCAGTCGCGCCCGAACGCGCGTCCATCGCAAGGGGGCCGCTCTTCACCGACTCGACAAGACCGTGGCTCCTGACGCCCTCCAGACACCTGTCAAGCTGGTCGCCCGAGCCGGTGACCTCCACGATCAGGGTGTCCCCCTGCTCTCCGGCCACAGAGTGGGTGTACTCCTTGAGATAGTCGAAAAGCGCCTCCCTCCTCCCCGCTTGCAGGTCGAACTTCATCAGCATCATCCGCCGCTCCACGCAGAAGGCAGGGGTCAGCTCGAAGGCATCGACCGTCTCCACCATCTTACGAAGCTGGCGCACAGCCTGCGATGCCCTGCGGTCGTCCCCCGCTATCACGAAAGTGAATCGTGAGCGCCCCGGCTGCTGCGTCACCCCTGCCGATACGTCCCTCACCTGAAACCCTCTGCGCTCCATCAGCCCCGAAAGGCGTGAAAGAACGCCCGGCCTGTTCTCTGTCACAACTCCGATTGTCCGCTCCATGACTACCCCTCCTTGAAGTTTGTGAATAAAAAAAGCCGGGGTCCCCTGTGCTGCGGGGAACCCCGGCTGGAATGCTTTTCGTCGGGCTAAACGACGTCAAGCGCTCCAGGGGAATCCCCGCAGCGAATAATAAGAACGACGACGAGTACTACCGACGAGTTGAATGAAGAGCATTTAGAGAAAAGACTGTTCACCGGGAATCCCTCCTTTGCACTTATGTCGTCTGCGCGGACCGTGTGATAACATATCCGTATGTAGCATGTCCCTTACGGTGCCGCGAATTGCCGGAGATTCTATAGGCATTGCGGAAGATTGTCAAGGGGGTAAAATAAAAAAAGATATCTCAAAATATTGCGTGTTCGAGGGGGTTTTTGAATGTCCTCAGAAAAGCTTCACGAGTGCAGGAGAAGAATCGACGAGATAGACCAGGAGATAGCGTCGCTGCTCTCGCGCAGGGTGAGGGTCGCACGTGAGGCCGGCGCGGCGAAGCAGGGCGGCCCTGTATACGACCCCGCGAGAGAGAGCGAGGTCGTCGAGAATGTAGTGGCCGCAGCTACAGAGGTGGACAGGAGCGCGGTTGAGCAGATTTACAGGGAGATTCTTTCGGCATGCCGTGCCGTGCAGCAGAGGCTCAGAATAGCCTTTTTAGGCCCCGAGGGATCCTTCTCCCACGAGGGCGCTCTGGCCGCATTCGGTTCGGAGCTGCACCCCGTCTTCCGCACGTCGTTCGTGGATGTCTTCGCAGCGGTTGAGAAGGGTGAGGCGGACTGGGGAGTAGTCCCGGCGGAGAACTCCCTTGAGGGGACCGTTCTTCCGACGATGGACGCCTTCGCCTCTTCATCCGGGGCGGGGCTTTCCATACACAGCGAGCTCTCGATCTCAATCGATCATAACCTCGCCTCAAGCGAGAAGCGCCTGGAGGATATACGGGAGGTCTTCTCTCATCCGCAGGCGCTGGGGCAGTGCAGGGAGTGGCTGAGAACGACGCTTCCGTTTGCCCTTCAGATCCCGTCTGGGAGCACCAGCGCCGCCGCCGTCTCGGTAGCGGGCAGGCGTGGTCGCGCAGCCGTATGCAGCGAACTGGCCGCCCGCAACAACGGCCTTAATATCCTGGCGGGAAGGGTGCAGGATCGCGGACGGAACACCACGCGGTTCTGGACGATCGGGTTCGGGACCCCGCGCATGGGCGCGAGGAACAAGACCTCGATACTATTCAACGTCAGCCACACACCGGGAAGCCTGTTCAACGCGATGGAGCCTATCTACAAAAACGGGCTCAACCTGACCCATATCCAGTCGCGCCCCCTGTCAGGAAGTCCGTTCGAGTACTACTTCTTCATCGATATCGAGGGGCACACGGACGAGCCTCACGTCGGCAAGGCCCTTGAGGAGATGAAGGAGCGCACCCCCTTTCTTCGTCTGCTGGGGTCATACCCCTGCATCTAACCGATAGTTGACGGCAGTCCCTTAACAATCAAGTCCGCCACGACACCGACTGGCAGGTCATCCGTGGATATTCGCAGGTGGCACGACGAGTAGGCTTCACTCCGGCTCTCCATGAGGGCGCGCACTCCCTCCCTCAGCAGAGGGCGCGCGCTCCGTCCGCCGGATGCGGCCCTTTCAAGCACCGTCTCGGGGCGGACGTCGAGTATCACCAGAAAGGCCCTCTCAAGCACAGCCGACCGGGAGCCGTCGTCCACCAGCGCCCCTCCGCCAAGCGACACCACACGGTCGCTCCCGTCAAGCGCCTCTAGCACGGCCTCTCTCTCCATGCGGCGAAACTCCGCCTCTCCCAGAAGGGCGAAGATCTCCGCTACCGACAGTCCGGTATTCCTCTCGATCATGGAGTCCGTGTCCAGAAACTCACGCCCCAGCCTGAGCGACAGCTCCCGCCCCACGCTGCTCTTTCCAGAGCACATGAAGCCCCCAAGGCATACAACGCCGCTACGCACGGAGGTTCCAGGCCTCCGCCCTCTGCCTGTAGACCGCGAAGCGCTGCGCAAGGTCGTCCATCCTGTCACCGCCGAACTGCTCGACCACCGCACAGGCGACGGTCCATGCGGCCATGGCCTCGCCCACGACGCACGCCGACGGCACCGCGCAGACGTCGCCGCGCTCGACGTGCCCCTCGCAGGGGGAGCGGGAGGCAAGGTCGAAGGAGGGAAGCCCCTTCTTCATCGTCGGGATTGGCTTCATCACGGCGCGCATCAGAATCTCACCGCCGTTGCTCATGCCCCCCTCCAGCCCCCCCGCCCTGTTGGTGGGCCTGGTCCATCGTCCCCCGTCTACTACTATGGGGTCGTGAAGCCGGCTCCCTG
>JBAYOX010000179.1:0-4378 GCA_041678025.1 Aminobacteriaceae bacterium | reverse complement strand
CCTCCCACTCTTCCGACTCCAGGACGTACTCCCCGCTCCCGGCGGGCTGCCCGGCTTTTTCCGCGAGTGCGGCTGTCAGCCCCCCCACAACGGCCATGCAGGCGCACACTACAAGGAGAAGCCTCATGGTATGTGGTTTTCCGCCCCCTCTATTCCTCTTTGTCCGTTCTCTCATTCAATGCGCCCTCCACCGTCGCGGACGACAGATCCTCTATGTCGTAGCCAAGGTCCGAAAGCAGAGATGCAACATCCTCCGCCGTCATGTCGGACACGACGTCCAACTCAAGGCACTTGTTCCTGAACAGCCTCTGATAGACCGAAGTCACGCCATGTATATCCTGAAGGCTCTCTTTGAGGGCTTTAGCTTCCTTGAACGTCAGATTCGACATCTTCACCTTGACCGTCCTGCCCGGTATTCCCCCTGCGGAGCCGGATACAATCGAATAGGCTATCTTGTGTACTATTGTTCCGCTAGCCCTCGTCGCGGCGGGTTTTAGGCCCTTAATCGCGCCATCCTCCACCGAGACTCCCTTGCTCTTCTCCTCCACCGTGTCGGATCCAAGCTGGTACGCTGTGTTCGCCAACACGGCTTTCAACTGAACCGTGCTTCGGACTCCGTAGATCCTGACCCCGCTTATGACCTGATCCGAGAAGGAACTGGCATACGCCTTGCCGTAGATCAGCACGTCGGCCTGAAAGTCTCTTGCGATCTGCCTGAAGACCTCCGGATCATCGTTCGTCCTGACGGCTTCAAGGTCGATGGTCTTCAAAATGCTCGCCTGGCCTGAGTCAACCAGCAGATATCCGGCCTTCTCGAAGACGCGCAGCACCTCGCTCTCGGCAGTTGACAGGAATGAGACCGTGTCCCCTATCCGCTCGTCGAGGAGAACCATCACCCTAGGATTGCCCAGCGCGTCCAGAACCGCCGGACCGAGCACCCCGTCAAGTGCGGCCCTCGCCACGTGGCATACGGCCGTGATGTAGAATACTCCGTCGTCATCGACCTTCTCCCGCACAATATCAAGCTTTTTGACGATGCCCGTCGTCTGAGAGAAGACCTTGTCCCTGACCACCTCGTAGTTTTTCATCTCCGTTACTCCCTCGACGTACGCGCCGAGAGCCTTCTCCAGTGCGTCACGGTACGCCGACCGCTTCGCGGCCTCACGCGCGGCGTTCCTGTCTCCGCCCTGCACCGGGGCGAATCCCTCGGCCTCGACCCTTATAAGCTCCCCCTCTGCCTGGACAGAGGCATGTACAGCAGGGGCCGTCACAAGCAGAAGCACGGAAAAAATGAGAAAGAGTAGAGAAAGGCTAGGTCTTTTCATTTCCTATTTTACAACCAGGAGGACTTTGCACTCCTTGCGGAAGTCGTACGAACTCCCGCGTACCATCGCGGCGGCCGAGTTCGGAATCACAATATCGACATTATTGTTTGTGAGGCGCACCGCCTTGGTCTTTATCGGGTTCGAGGCGACGCGTAACTCTCCATGGGCGTAGTTGATATTGTTGTAGTATGAGCAGAGGCCGGACTGAAGTATCGATTCCTGGTTCGCGAACTCCACCCCGTACACCGCCCTGCCAGCCTCGTCGAACGCCCTGAAGGTCATGGACGGGATAAGGGGAAGATGACGCACGTCGATGACAAGCCCCGTGTATCTGCCGGAGGTCTTGGGCGGTGACGCCTTCTTCTCCGTCTCGATTATGACCTTGTCGACGGGGACCCTCGGACAGACGATCGACCTAACCTCAGCCAGCTTGATACGGCCGGTTACGGTGTAGCTCTCTCCGTCCCACTCCCCTTTCAGCAGCTCGACGTTCCTGATCGCGCCGTGGACTTCGGACCTGACCATATCCTCCGCCATAAAATCATCCATGGTGGTCCTTGCGTCCACCTGAACGCCCCCCATGAACTCAAGCAAATTCCGCTGAAGGTCCACGATCGCCCCGCGGCGCGCCAGTGCCTTCGCCTGTGCGCCTTTAGTGCCCTTTGGTGGAACCGCCATCCCGGTGGCCTCGATATAGTTCTGGGTCCAGTCAATCAGGCCCTTTTCCTTCACCGTGGTGATAGGCTGGAGATCGCTTGGCACCTCGTCTGCGAAGGCCGCGCCGATGTAAAATATTGACACGATAAAGACCAATACGCATAACACGCGCTTCATTGCCTCATCCCACCTTCATTTGTATTTTGCTTTCGGTGCTGCTGACTCGGGGCTTCGTCCAACATACCTCCTCTCCCGGAACAGGTTTATAACTTACAGTTGATTTTATGGCGTGAAAAAAGGAAAGGCAATGAGACCACAGCCCCTTATATCATAGTTTTTATCAGAATATCTTTAATAATGTACAACAAATAGCTCGGCAACATGATCCACGTCAACGATTGAAGCAGATAGTCTTCAGCGCACTCCGCCTTAGCCCCCTTCCGGTCGGGAGAGACTTTGTAACAGTGAGTACGGTCCCATTTGTCCGGGGTTGCCAGACCGGCTTTCTATTATCCACAACAAACGGACAGCCCGGAGGGAGGTCTTTCGAGCTCCGCTCCGGGCTGTCCGTGTCGGCAAGGGCGTATTAGACTTCGCCCTGCTAATTCAGGCTTTGATCAAGAGTTCTCTTACGGCTTGATCCTCATCATGAAGACCGCCTTCTGCTTCTCGATGTCCGACTGAAGGATGATGCCTTCCTTGTCCTTCGGGTTGTGGAACTCGTCCATCGTCAGAGTCGCGTGAAGGAGCTTGAGATCCTTCGTGTTCTCAAGTGCTTCGCGGATCTTGACGGGGTCGTCGCTTCCTGCGCGCTCGATGGCATCCTTCGCCCAGTAGACGCAGTCGTAGGCCATTATCGCGTTCATGAACTCCATGCACTCCGTGCCAGTCTGCTCCTCGTACTTGTTGAAGAACGCCTCAAGGGTGGGGTCGAATCTGTCGACGTGGCTGACCCAGTAGGTCTCACGCATTCCGTCGCCTACTATCTCCCACATGAAGTCTCCATAACCGTCGCCGCCGACGATCGGAACCTCTATGCCGAGGTCGCGGGCCTGCTTGACGGCGAGGGGAAGACACTTGCCCATCGTCGGGATGATCAGGACGTCGGGATTAGCATCCTTGATGGTGGTAAGCTGTGCACGAAAGTCGACGTCCTCGGCCCTGTGCCCCTCGTCGGCTACGATCTCTCCGCCGTACTCCTTGAAGGAAGAGATGAAGAACTCGCGGAGACCGTGAGAGTAGTCGCTGGAGACGTCATAAAGGACTGCGGCCTTTTTCTTGCCGAGCTCCTTCCCTGCGAAGACCGCGATCATCTTGCCCTGATAGGGATCGAGGAAGCAGATCCTGAAGTTGTAGGGGCGCACCTTGCCGTCCTCGTCTACTGTGACGAGGGGGTTAGTTGGAAGGGTTCCGAGGTGGGCGACCTGGCCGCGGTTGAACACGGGGGCCGCGGCAATGCAGAGGCCGCTTCCGCTGGGTCCTATGGCCACGCAGACCTTGTCCTGCTCGATAAGACGACGGGCCGCGTTCACCATGTCCTCCTGCCGTGTGCGACAGTCGTACATGACGACTTCCACCGGTCTGCCGAGTATTCCGCCTGCGGCGTTGATCTCCTCCACCGCTATCTTGACCGACTCGACCTCCGCTACGCCGTAGGCCGCGAAGTCACCCGTGACGGTGGCGATCTCGCCGATCTTGATCGGCTCGACAGCCAGCGCAGGGGCCGCCATCACGCACAGAACAAACACCAGTGCAGAAAACTTCCAGACCTTACTGAAACTCATCATTTCTACCTCCCATACGTATTATGATATTGGCGCGTGGAACCGAAACTTATGAGAAAAGACGGACAGGCCGCCGGTTCTCCGTAGAAGGGATGAGCAAAAGGGTCGCAAAACACCCACTTTGTACTCATCAAAGTGTATGATACTACATCCCATTCTTTTTCGCATCATGGTTTTTCGCTATTTTGGGGAAATATGTGTATACATTAAACTAGTCGTCGAGATATGAGTCGAAATAACCGGAGATATATACGACAGGAGTGCCCTTGTCACCGGAACCTGAAATGAGGTCGCACAGCGACCCCAGAAGGTCGGTCAGGCGACGCGGCGTCGTGCCGAGGGCGGTCTTGGACGACAGGTCCATCTCGTCCTTGTTCCGGATGGCCTCGCGCACTGCCTCATCGGGGGACTTGTCTCCGGCGTTGTCAGCGACATATTTGAACTTGATCTCCTTCGGGAGCCCCTCAAGCCCCTCTGTGTAGCCGGGGGAGACAACCGGGTCGGCCAGCTCCCAGATTCCGGCTGCGGGATCTTTGAAGGCACCGTCGCCGTAGACCAAGGCCTCTATCCGCCTCCCCGTCCTTGCGTGTAGCTCGGCGGAGAGGGCGCGGG
>JBAYOX010000178.1:0-4394 GCA_041678025.1 Aminobacteriaceae bacterium | reverse complement strand
GAGGGCCGCGGCGCCAGGAGGAGGGGGTGTCTCTTTCCTGGCGGCCAGACCCGCTACGGGCCAGTCCTCCCTCATCTTTTCACATACGGGGTCGTCCGGCCAGAGCCAGGTCAGAGGGCGCTCGGCGAATATTCTCTCGTCCGGCAGCGCCGGGATGGGGAAGCGAGCTCGGGCTATGTACTCCTTCTTTCCCCATCTCTGAAGGTGCTTTCTATCCAGCAGCAGACGGAGACGGGTGATGAAAAGGCACTTCTCCTCCGTGTCGGGGACCGTGCCGGGAGAGGCGGTTATATAGTTTGCCCCGGCCGCCTCTTTGAATGCCTCCACTCCGGCCTCAGTCAGCCTCCAGGCCTCTGCGCTCCGCATGAGCAGCCCCGACTCCGCCATAAGGGGCAACGATGCCGGGTCTTCTCCGGCCATGCGAATCAGCTCCTCCGTCCAGCACGGATTGTCCTCGTCGAATAGCATCAGAAGATCAAGATAGTCCACGTGTGCGCACCTCCCCGTCGAAAGTCCGGTAGTCTCTCAAAAGATTAGCCTTTTAGTGACGATTCGTAAAGGCCGGTCGCAAGGTTCACTCATTGACTTCTATACCTCATAAAACTATAGTAATCGCGTCTTTGCGGCAAGCTACCCAATGACAAAGGAGGCCGATAATTATGGAAGGTAGCAACGTCCTCTTCGCACTGAGCCTGACTCTGCTCGCCGGACTGTCGACGGGAATAGGCAGTGCGCTGGCTTTTTTTACCAAGCGCACCAACACCCGCTTTCTGGCGTTCTCCCTCGGCCTGTCGGCCGGGGTGATGATCTATGTGTCGATGGTTGAGATCTTCTTCAAGGCCCGGACTGCGCTGCAGGCCGACCTGGGGGAGAGGGCGGGGGAGTGGGCTACGGCGGCCTCCTTCTTCATCGGGATCATAGGCGTGATGTTGATCGACAAGTTCGTTCCGTCCGACGAGAACCCGCACGAGCTGCACCGGGTGGAGGAGATCCGAGGGCGAGCAGGCGAGCTGGGGCGCGAGCGTTCTCTGATGCGGATGGGGCTTATGACCGCGATAGCGATAGCCATCCACAACTTCCCCGAGGGGATAGCGACATTCATGGCCGGGCTGCACGATCCTCATCTGGGGGTCCCCATAGCATTTGCCATAGCGATACACAACATTCCGGAGGGGATAGCAGTGTCGGTACCGATCTACTACGCGACGGGGAGTCGAAAGAAGGCCTTCTGCTACTCCTTCCTCTCTGGCGTCGCGGAGCCGCTTGGCGCACTGCTTGCGTGGTTGGTGCTGATGCCGTTCATCACCGACACGCTCTTCGGAGTGATCTTCGCAGCAGTGGCGGGGATAATGGTCTTCATCTCGGTCGACCAGCTTCTGCCGGCGGCGAGAAAGTACGGCGAGCATCATATTTCGATCTACGGGCTGGTCATAGGCATGATGATAATGGCCGTGAGCCTGCTGCTGTTTCTCTGATTGAAAGGGGAGCGTTTCATGACGAAGCTTGATGAAGAGCGTTTTTTGAAGGACCTGGAGCATCTGGTGAACATCGACAGTCACGCGGTAGACGTCGGAGGTGTGAACAGTGTGGCCGCCTTCTTCGAGGGGGCGTTCGCAGAGGCCGGTTGGTCCGTTAAGCGGGTAGACATCGGCCCTGAGGCCGGGTACTGTCTTGAGATAGTCAACGAAGAGGCTCCGTATGACGCGATGATACTGGGTCATATGGATACGGTCTTTCCGGAGGGGACAGTGGCGAAGCGCCCATTTTCAAGAGAGGGAGAGCGCGCTTACGGTCCCGGCGTCATCGATATGAAGTCAGGCCTGCTCTTCGCCCTGTACGCCGCTCGCGAGCTCTCCGCGAGGAGGAGCGCGGGGTCGTTCTGCATAGCCTTCAACAGCGAGGAGGAGACGGGGTCACGCAACGCCCGCCGATGGATAGAAAGCCTCGCCAGGAAGAGCCGTGCGACGATCGTGCTGGAGCCCGCTAGGGCGAGCGGAAACCTGGTGAACGAGCGCAAGGGAGTCGGACACATCGAGGCGCTTTTCAAGGGCAGGGCGGCTCACGCTGGAGTGGAGCCGGAGAAGGGGATAAGCGCGGTGAGCGAGCTGGCCCGCTGGGTGTTGGAGCTTAACTCTCTGGCCGACCAGAGGCTGGGTACCACCATCAACGTGGGCATAGTGTCGGGCGGCACGGGGGTCAACGTGGTGCCGGAGAGTGCCTCCATGGTCGCGGACGTGCGGGTAAAGGCCTCAGGGGAGGCGGAGCGGCTGTCCGAGAGGATAAAGCAGCTGCAGCGGAGCCCCTTCACGCCTGGTATAGAGGTGGAGGCGGAGCTCGTCCTGACCAGGCCGCCGATGAACCCGGACGAAAGGACAGCAAGGCTGTGCGCGCTGGTGGACGAGGCGGGCCACGACGCCGGGGTAGAGTTCGGCTGGCAGTCGACCGGCGGCGGGTCGGACGGCAACTTCACAGCGGCGCTTGGCATTCCGACGGTTGACGGGCTCGGCCCGATGGGGGGCAACTCGCACTCGGTGGACGAGTATCTTGACCTCACGACTCTCTCGGCTAGGTTTGCGATGTTGGTGGGGCTGCTGGAGCGCATCCCCGGCGCGGAGCTTTAAGGTGACGGCGGAGGTGCGAGAGGGCGACTCGCCCCTTATCTCGTCCAGGATGATAGCGCGCCTGGACGGTGGAGAGGGAAGAACGGTCGAAGACGGCCTTCTGAGGGAGAGCCGGGTGACGCTGGAGCTGGACGGGGTCAAGGAGCTGACTGCGGTCTGCACCGCCGGGCATGAGGAGTGCTGGGCAGTGGGGCATCTCAGGTGCAGGCGACTGATCGAGAGTCGGGAGGACATAGCGGGCATTGAGATCCGCCCCGGCGTTGTCTCCGTCAGTCGCGCAAGGCGGCTCGACGGACTGCCTTGTCTTGGACGCATACTGTCGACGTCGGCCTCCGAGCTGGCAGAGGGGGTAGAGGAGAAACTGGCGGGCACTTTGACCCGCGAGCTCCGCATCAGGGCCTCGGCCCTATGGGACGGAGCGGAGTGGCTGGCGGAGGCCCCCATATTCCGCGCCACTGGCGGAACCCATGTGGCGGCCCTGGTGTCGGTCCTCGGCGAGAGGCTGTTCATCGCCGAGGACATCGGACGGCACAACGCCGTTGACAAGGTCGTGGGGTGGGCCGTTTTGCACGACGCGCCGCTCGGGGAGGTCGCGCTGCTTGTATCAGGCAGGCTTCCCCTGGATATGGTCGTGAAGGCGCTTGGTGCAGGTGTTCCCTTCATGGGGAGCGTGTCGGCTGCTACGGCCGATGCAGCGGAGACCGCAGAGAGGGGAGGGCTCGTTCTGGCGGGCTTCATCAGGGGTGAGAGGATGAACGTCTACACCTTTATTGACAGGGTGATCCCCTGAGTCACCCCCCGCTCCGCTCCCTCGCACTGCCACCGCTCGACGCCGGCAATCGGGTACACATTGTGCGTGTGTTTACCTACTCGGCCGTCTGCGCAAGGGCCTCCTGTTCCTCCGCGGAGAAGATGCGGTCGAGGTCAAGAAAGATGATGAGCCTGCCCTCCACCTTTGCCACTCCACGTATGAAGTCGGAGCTTATGCCGCTCGCCACGATGGGAGGGGTCGGCTCTATCGATTCGTCGGGAATGCGCAGTATCTCCGATACTCCGTCCACGAGTATGCCTATGTTCTGCCCCGACATATTTACCACTATGATGCGACGCTCGGCGTCCACTGACTCGCTTCTGTCCGCCACGAGGAATCTCTTGCACAGGTCGACGATGGGCACGATCTGTCCCCTGAGGTTGACTATCCCCTCGACGAAGTCCATTGACTGCGGTATCGTTGTGATGTTCTGAAGTTTCACGATCTCCCTTACGCGGGAGATGTCTATGCCGAACTCTTCCTTACCAAGACCAAATACGACCAGTTGCTGTTCCGCCATTTCAAATCCTCCTTCCTCAGCTTGCTGAGAGAGATGAATGCATGTTTAATTCTATCAGATATTTTAACGACGAACCGCCGGTTTTGTCAAAGCCGTCTCCACCGTCGTCACCCTGAATCTTGCTACGGAGCGCTCCATCTCCTCGGACAGCTTCACCAGGTCGGCGGCAGTCGAGGCCATGCTCTCCGTCATGCGCCCCTGCTCATCCATAGAGCTGTTCATGTGGGCTATCTGTTCGGCTATCTCGGCGCTGGAGCGGGCCACGTTGTCCATCCCGGCGGTCATCTCCTCGGCGCTGGCAGACTGCTCCTGCATAGTCGCGGCTATGGACTGGACGTTCTCGCTTATGGAGCCGACCTTGTCCACTACGTCGTCTATTACCTCCTTGGTCTCGCGGGCACGGTCCACAAGCGTGCGGATGTGCTCAACGCTGCCCTTCTGG
>JBAYOX010000177.1:0-4404 GCA_041678025.1 Aminobacteriaceae bacterium | reverse complement strand
GTCCCTCTGACGCTTCGCGGCGAGCAGTGCGGTTCCCTCTCCCACGATCCTGAAAGCGAGCTTGAAGATCTCCCCGGACACCTCGGCCACCGCCAGAGGCCGCCCCAGAAAGGGGTCGTGAAGCACCCCCGGCCGCACCATGACGAACTGTCCGGGCGAGGCGACAGACGCCACCCCCTCGCACTCTAACGCCAGAAGAGCGGTGCCGTCGCCAAGGGTGCGCGCGCCCGCGACCCACGCCTCGTGGTCGAGAATCATACCGTGCGAAGCAGCGGAGGCGTGCGCCGCCTCGCAGCTCATTCGCCGTCCTCCAGCCGGTTCATCCTTATATGTCCGTCGACCAGGGTCAGCACAGGCCAGCCCTGCAGCATCTCCCCGCTCCAGGGGCAGATGCGGGCCTTGCTCCTCCACTCGTTGACATCCACCCGGCGGATCTCCTCAAGGTCGATCACTGTGACGTCCGCCCGCGCCCCCTCCTTCAACGCGCCCAGCGAGCGCCAGGAGCGAGGCAGAAGCGCCCCCGGACCGGATGTGAAGAGCGACAGCAGACGGTCTAGCCCCGCAGGCATGCCAAGCTTTCGCCAGGTGTCCAGCACGACGGCCACAGAGCACTCGATGGAGGCTATGCCAAAGGGCGACTCCTGAAAGGGCACGTCCTTCTCGTCCATGTGATAGGGGCTGTGGTCCGTCGCAATAGCGTCCACCGTGCCATCCTCCACGCCCTTCCAAAGCATCTTTACATCCCTGCGGGTGCGCAGGGGAGGGTTGACCTTGTAGGCGGATGAGAAGCGGCCCACCAGTACGTAGTTCTCGTCCAGCGACAGGTGGTGCGGCGTCACGTCGCAGGTCACCGGCAGACCCTCGCTCTTGGCACGGCGGATTGTGTCGATGCCGTGCTCGGTGCTCACGTGAGTGAAGTGGATGGGGGAGTCCGTCTCGCGGCAGAGGGCGATGCCCCTCTCTATGTCGATGACCTCCGCCGAGGCGGGCCACCCTTTCAGACCGCACGAGGCGGAGACCGCTCCCTCGTTCACCTGGGCCCCGGCGGTGAGAGATGGCTCCTCCGGGTGCTCCATTATCCTGACATCAAGATCCCTGCTGTAGCGCAGGGCGATCTTCAGAAGCCTAGCGTCCGACACGGGAGCGCCGTCGTCCGTGAAGAAGACGGCCCCGGACTGCGCCATCAGGCCCAGCTCCGCAAGGGTTGTTCCCTTTCGTCCCCTGCTCACGCATGCCGAAGGCAGCACGCGCGCCCCGCCAGCGGACTCGCCGCGCGAGAGCACGTACTCGACCGTCACCTGCGAGTCGACGGCCGGGTCCGTGTTCGGCATAGTGACCACCGTGGCGTAGCCTCCCGCCGCCGCCGCACGCGCACCGCTCATGATGTCCTCGCGCCACTCGAAGCCCGGGTCGCGGAAGTGGGCGTGTATGTCGATGAAGCCAGGGCAGACGAGTTTTTCGGCGCAGTCGATCACCCTTGCCCCTTCGCCCTCCAGATCAGCCCCCCTGCGGACTACGACGCCGTCCTTTATCAGAATGTCCTCGTGCTCCGTCCCCAGGCTGAAGCCGTCGAAGACAGTGCCGTTTTTCAGTATGATACTCATCGTGCACCCCCAAGGCAAAGGTAGAGCAGGGCCATCCGCACGGCGACGCCGCTCCGGACCTGCCCCAGAATGACGCTGTTCGGCCCGTCGGCCACCGAGGACGCTATCTCCACCCCACGGTTCATAGGGCCGGGGTGCATCACAACCACGTTTCGCGATGCCAGTGCGATCAGGGAGTCGGTCGCTCCCCACCTTCTGTGGTACTCGTCGGCGGAGGGGACAAGCCCCGCCTCCTGCCGCTCCGCCTGAACCCTGAGGAAGTACAGGATATCCGCCCCGCGCGCAGCCTCGTGGACGTCCGACACGTACTCCACTCCGAGCGAGTCCGTGTCCTCCGGCATAAGGGTCGACGGCCCGCACAGGGTGACCTTCGCGCCCATCTTGCGGAAGGCCTGTATGTCCGACCTGGCCACCCTGCTGTGCAGCACGTCGCCGATAATCGTCATCTTCGCTCCGTTGAGTTCGCCGAGCTTCTTCCAGGCGCTGTGAAGGTCAAGCAGGGCCTGGGTTGGATGCCCGTTGGTGCCGTCTCCTGCGTTGATTATTGCTGCGCGCTGAAGCTTCTTAGAGAGGTAGTCAGGCACCCCCACCTGTCCGTGGCGCACCACCACCGCATCAGCGCCCATGGCCTCAAGGGTCCACGCTGTGTCGCGCAGCGTCTCACCCTTGCTGGTGCTGGAGCCGGAGGACGACCAGTTCACCACGTCGGCGGAGAGCATCTTCCCCGCCATCTCGAACGATACACGAGTCCTTGTGGAGTTCTCGAAGAAACAGTTAACCACCATCTTGCCGCGCAGCGCGGGCGCCTTCTTGATCGGCCGGTTGATGATCTCTTCCATATAATTCGCCTGCTCCAGAAAGAAGAGCAGCTCCTCCCTGGTCCACCCCTCAAGCCCGATGAGACTCCTATGCCTCCACTCCACTAACGGTACCCCCCTTGCGCTCGCAGATGACGACCATGTCCTCGTCGTCAAGCTCCTTCACCCGAACCTCCACGCTCTCCTGGCGCGAGGTGGGGATGATCTTTCCAACGTAGTCCGCCGCTATCGGCAGCTCCCTGTGCCCGCGGTCGACCAGCACCGCAAGCTGCACCCGCTCCGGACGGCCGAGGTCGGTGATCGCGTCCAGCGCCGCCCTCACGGTGCGCCCGGTGAACAGAACGTCGTCCACCAGCACCACCCGCCTCCCCGTGATGTCGCATGGAAGTGTGGTGCTGTGAACCACCGGCTGGTCCGCGAGGGTGGATATATCGTCGCGGTAGAGGGTGATGTCCAGCTCGCCCGTCGGGATCTCCACCCCCTCCTCGATCCTGAAGACCTCCTTCAGACGCGCAGCCAGATGAACACCGCGCCTCTGAATGCCCAGCAGCACGACGCTATCCAGTCCCTTGTTCCGCTCGACGATCTCAACGGCGATACGCCGAAGCACCCGCTTCATGTCCCTCTCGGACATGACCGTAGCCTTGCGGACCCAAATCTGCCCTGGCTGTTCCTTCACAACCCCATCCCCCTTCAAGGATAAAAAAAGAGCCTCTCTCCCAAAGGGAAAAAGGCTCCGACGTGACCGTCCGGCGATGAAAAGAGAAGGAAAGCGCCTCGAACACGAGGCCGACAGATCGCTCTGCACATGACACCTTCCCCCCTTCTCTGCAAACTGGAGGAAGGATACCACACCTCGAGCCTTTTTGCACGCCCCTATGGAAGAAAGAATATTAGGATATTTCGCCCTCCGGTGTCACGCCGGCGGTCTTGATGACGCCTGTATCAGAAAGGAGATGTTATCAATTTATCGATTCCGCAGTTAAGTTGCTATACTTGAACCGACGGGTTCAACGGCCGATAATTCGAGCGCGGCCGTCTGCCCGCCGCGAACGGAAAGGACGGACGACGCATGGCGAAGATAAAAGACAATAACACGGCTTCAATCGGTTTTGAACAAAAAATCTGGTCGGCGGCTGATATCCTGCGCGGAAATATGGATGCCTCTGAATATAAGCACGTTGTTCTGGGGTTGATCTTTCTCAAGTTTATCTCGGACAAGTTCGAGGAACGGTATCAGGAGTTGCTCGCCGCCGACGACGACGTGGAGGATAAGGACGCCTACGCCGAGGTTAACGTCTTCTTTGTGCCGCCCGAGGCGCGGTGGAGCGTTATCGCCAAAGCAGCCCGCACCGAGGGAATAGGAACCGTAATTGACGATGCGATGCGGGCAATTGAAAAAGAAAACAGACGGTTGAGGGGCGTCCTTCCCAAGACCTATGGGCGTACCGAACTGGACAAGCGCCGCCTGGGAAATGTTGTTGACCTCTTTACAAATATCCAGATGATAGAACACGGTACGGATAAAGATATTCTCGGCCGGACGTATGAGTATTGTCTCGCTAAATTCGCCGAGCAGGAAGGAAAGCGCGCCGGGGAATTCTACACTCCTTCCTGTGTAGTGCGGACGCTTGTTGAAGTCTTGCAGCCTTTCAAGGGACGCGTTTATGACCCCTGTTGCGGATCCGGCGGCATGTTCGTGCAATCCACGGACTTCGTAAAGAGCCATGCGGGCAACATCGGCAATCTATCTATCTACGGACAGGATTCCAACCCTACCACCAGAAAGATGGCATTAATGAACCTCGCCATCCACGGTATTGAAGCCGATCTCGGCGCACACAACGCCGATACCTTCCACAACGACCTGCACAAGACGCTGAAAGCCGACTTTATTCTCGCCAATCCGCCGTTCAACCTATCCGACTGGAACGACGGCTCGCTTAATGACGACCAGCGGTGGAAATACGGTATGCCGCCAT
>JBAYOX010000176.1:0-4469 GCA_041678025.1 Aminobacteriaceae bacterium | reverse complement strand
TAGAGATGCTTCTGCTGCTGCTTCGCTTCCTTGAGGAAATAGGGCTTGACGAAAGCGTACTGGTGCTGGGGGACGCGGCTTTCATCGACGGGGCGTTATCAGGGATGGATAGTGCTACCGCTGGCCAAATTGTAGAGTCGCTGGGGAGAAGATCTCTCGTCGACTACTGCCGCATCCTCGGGGAGCATGAGTTCTTTGGCCGCCAGGGGGCGATTCTGGAAATACTACCGAGGCTTCAGGGAGGCTCCGAAGTCATCGAAGAGGCGTCAAGGCTACTGGAGGACGATACACCGCTCATCTCCCTGAGGAGCATAGTCGCCACTCTGAAATCCCTTGGCTGCGGCGACAGGGTTACCGTCGACCTGTCACTTGTGCGCGAGCTTGGGTACTACAGCGGCCCTCTCTTCGAGGTCTACTCCGGAAGCTATGGTCAGCCGGTCGGAGGCGGCGGGCGATACGACAGGCTGCTGTCTCTGTGCGGCCTTGGCGGACAGGCCACCGGCTTCGGCCTGGATCTTCAGAAGATCGCGTCCCTGTCAAAGTACAAGAGCTCCCCCTCCTCCGTTATGGCCTGGTCCGCCGATCTTTCGCCGGACGAGGCCCTTAGGCGGGCCGACAGGCTGGCTGCGGAGGAAAAAAGGTTTGAGATGAGTTGGGGGCTGGACAGGGACTCCTCCATCGAGAGCGCCATAAACAAAGGATGCTCATACTGGATTGATCTGTCGGACGGCTCAAAGATCGAACTCGATCAAAAAAGACGGAACGGCACATACATTGGAAAGGGGAGCTTCTCTTGTTGACCGTCGCGCTGCCCACAGGGCGAAGTTTTGCAGATGCCGCGGAGCTGCTGAAGTCCGCGGGGATACCTTCGTCCTGTCTGGCCTCCACTGGGCGCAGGCTTGTTTTGGAGGAGGGTGGGTTTCGCTACATACTTGCCAAGCCCTCGGATGTTCCGCTCTACGTCAGCCGCGGTGCCGCCGATATGGGGTTTGCCGGAGGAGACGTACTGCAGGAGAGCGGCCTGCCTCTGGTCGAACTTCTTGATACGGGGAGGGTAAGGTGCAGAATTGTCGTCGCCGGGCCGCCCGGCCAGGAGTTCAGGTTCCGCGGACACCCCTCGGAGCTTATGTGGTTGAAGGTGGCTACAAAGTATCCGAGGATAGCCGACCGGCACTTCGCAAAAAAGGGAGTTCAGATCGACATAATCAACCTGAACGGCTCTATCGAGCTTGCCCCCGGGCTCGGCCTCAGCGACTGCATACTGGACATTGTCCAGACAGGAGGTACTCTCAGGGCCAACAATCTTCAGGAGTTCGAAGTGGTATCGGAGGTTTCTCTTAGGCTCGTCGCCAGCAGAAAGAGCGCGGCGCTGCGCAAGTCCGAGATCGACGGGGCGTGCAGGGCGATCGGGAGCATCTGTCTGAACGAGAAGCTCCCGATGGGCTTCTGATCTCCGCCACGGGAAGGAGGTCCCCGATGATCGAAATGAATAGGAGCACAAAAGAGACGTCGATAAGCCTGGTCATGGATCTGGATGGATCGCAGAGGCGTTTTGAGATTCAGTGCGGCTTTCTCGCCCACATGCTGGAGCTGTTCGCCTTTCATGCAGGCATAGGCATTGAGCTGACGGCAATGGGCGATGTCGAGGTCGACTACCACCATCTCGTCGAGGACATCGGCATACTGATCGGCAGGGCGTTCGCAAGAGAGTTGGAGGGAAGGAGTATTCAAAGATACGGTTGGTGTGCGATGCCCATGGACGGGTCGCTTATCCTCGTAGCGGTTGACTTCAGCGGTAGGGGGCAGTTTGAGTGGGACGGGAGTTTCCCGTCTCAGAGATGCGGCGATTTCGACCTCGAGCTGCTTCCGGAGTTCTGGCGCGCGGTATGCAGAGAGTGCAGGATCACCCTGCACGCACGTGCTCTTGCCTGCGACAACTCTCACCACCTGGGCGAGGCACTCTTCAAAGGCGCGGGCAGAGCTTTCAGACAGGCCCTAACCCCCGCAACAGAGCTTCAAAGCACGAAGGGTACTTTTGCCTGAGTGCTGGACAAAACTGAATGGATTTGAGAAGATTGTATTTCACTGAAAGGAGGGGCCGTTTAGATGATTGTATTTCCTGCGATGGATCTTTATGAAGGTAGCGTTGTCAGGCTCAGCCGAGGAGATTTCAGCACAAGGACTGTCTATCCAGTGAAGATCGAAGAGACGGCCGCCGGCTTCCGGGAGGCGGGTTCCAGCTGGATTCACCTTATAGACCTGCAGGGGGCCGACGAGGGCGCACCACGCCACCTCCACCTTATCGGGCGCATGAAGGAGAAGGGGCTGAAGGTTCAGTACGGTGGAGGACTCCGCTCCGAGGAGAACATCGCCGCAGCCTTCGCGGCGGGCGCGGACAGAATCTATATCGGGAGCATCCTCGTGAAGGACCGTTTCCTTGCCGGGAGGCTCTACGACTACTACGGGGACAAGGTCATACCAGCAGTGGATATCCGTGACGGAGAGACCGTGATCTCAGGGTGGAAGGAGAAAGGAGGAATCCCGCCGAGTGCCCTTATCGAACGGCTGAGGATAATCGGTTTCAAGCTCTACCTTATTACCGCCGTTCACAGGGACGGCACGGGAGGCGGCCCCGACGTGGAGCTGTACCGAACGCTCAAGGAGAGTTTCCCCGACATCCAGATCATCGCCGCCGGAGGGGTGTCCTCCATAGAGGATTTACGGACGCTTAAGGAGACCGGCCTGGAGGGTGTTGTGCTGGGCAAATCACTTTACGAGGGGATCATAACCCTGAAAAAGGCCCTTGATGAGGTGCGTGCATGAGACACCTGCGCATCATCCCCTGCCTTGACGTCCTCGACGGTAGGACGGTCAAGGGAGTGGGCTTCAAAAACACAAAAGACGCTGGAGACCCGTCGGAGATGGCAAGGCTCTACACGGAGGAGGGGGCGGATGAACTCGTAATGCTCGATATCTCGGCGACCGAGGATCGACGAGGGCCGGAGAAGAGCTGGATATCCTCGGTGGCCGCTGCCGCATCCATACCCTTCATCGTCGGCGGAGGCATCTCGTCGGTTGAGGAAGCACGAGAGGTAATTGCGCTCGGGGCGAGCAGGGTGTCGATCAACAGCGCAGCAGTCCGAAGACCGCAGCTGATAGGCGAGTGCGCGACGGCCCTTGGCAGCGAAGCGCTAGTACTGGCGGTAGACGTAAAGAGGAACTCGTCCGGAGGCTGGGAGGTCTTCACCGAGGGAGGGCGTACACCTACCGGACTGGATGCGTTCGAGTGGATGAGGGAGGGCGTCCGCCTTGGGTGTAGCGAGATACTTCTGACCTCCATCGACTGCGACGGCGTTAAAAATGGCTACGATACCGATCTTCTGTCCGCAGCGGTCGCCTCCGTGCCAGTCCCTGTGATCGCATCCGGGGGAGCGGGAAGGATGAATCACTTTCTCGACGCCTTTCGAGCCGGGTGCGGCGGTGCCCTGGCGGCGTCGGTCTTTCACTTCGGGGAGCTTCGCATTGGCGAACTTAAGGGCTATCTGGTCAAAAACGGGATTGCCGTTCGCCCGGTCAGGGAGGCCTCATGATAGAGATAGATATCGAGCCTTTGCGCTTCGACTCGAGCGGGCTGATCCCTGTAATAGTTCAGGATGCCCTGTCCGGCGAGGTGCTGATGATGGCGTGGGCAAACCGCGAGTCGCTTGAGGCTACCGCTTCGACGGGGTACATGACCTTCTGGAGCAGGTCGCGCGGCGAGCTTTGGAAGAAGGGTGAGACGAGCGGGAATACGATGCGCGTGGCCGAGCTTCGAGCGGACTGCGACGGTGACACCCTGCTGGCTTTTGTAGAGCCCGCTGGGCCCGCCTGTCACACGGGGGAGCGCTCCTGCTTCTTCAGGCTGCTCACCCGTCAGTGCGAGGGGAAGGGCACCTTTCCAGGGATTCTGTGGCGCTTTCTGGAGAAGCGGAGGCACAGCGATCCCTCCGAGAGCTATACGGCAAGGCTCCTATCCATGGGGGCCCGAAGGGTCGCTCAGAAGGTGGGCGAGGAGGGGGTCGAGACGGCGCTGGCTGTGGCCGCCCAAGACGCACCTGAGGCTATATGCGAGGCTGCGGACCTCGTCTACCACCTGATGGTCGCCCTTATGGCCACGGGTTTAACCCCCGGAGACGTATGGGCCGAGCTGGAACGCCGTCACGGCGCTCCTATCCACGGGCAGAGCGCCTCCCTGCCATCCAGCCCCTTCAGCGCCAGCTCGACCTCTGCGAAGGAGGGCTCATGAAGCCTCATTACAGTGCATCTGTCCTTTGATATGGTGGAGAGACGGTGAGAGTCGGAGGAGCGGATGAACAGCCTGTCAGGATAGCGCTCCCTCCACCATTCGAAGGCGGCGTGAGACACTGCGGGAGACAGCTCCAGAGCATGGCAGGGGAAGTCGTCCGGGACCCTTCCCAGCACCGACTCGT
>JBAYOX010000175.1:0-4477 GCA_041678025.1 Aminobacteriaceae bacterium | reverse complement strand
GCTCTACCAGTACGCGCAGGATCCCCTGTTCAAGGGGCTTCTATGGCACTCGGTCATATTCATGTCGGACCTGATGCACACCCCGCGAGCAGTCTTCGAAGCTGCAGACTTCGCCATGCTCCATGATGATAAGAGGTGCCGTCTTTGGCTTCTTGACCTCACCGAGGGGGATGCGCACGGCTTCTTTCGCCCCTTTTTCCCCCGCTCCGCCACCGAGGAGGTCTTCGGCGAGTACCCAGGAGTGTACGCCGCAGGGGGCAAGGGGATATCCGACCTGAAGAAGACGGGTATCACCAGAAAACTCGCATCAGTAATTCCCGCCCGCTGGTACGACACGTCGCGTATCTCAGCTGCTGCTGCCCTGCTCGGCTTCTCGCTCTTTTTCGAGGATGCGTCGACCCTGTCTGGCTTCCTTTGGGATGCAGTGCAGGATGGGACGCTATCCAAGGATGCCCTGGCGGAAAAGCCGGACGCCCCGGAGGTCTCCCGCTTCACGCGAAAGATGGCAAGCTACGTGCGTCACTGGCACCTGCTCGACAGGATCGGCTACGAGACGCACTTCGACAGCCTTGAGGCACTGAAAGATAGAGGCTTCACCCGCAAGCAGAGGATTCACTTGAATGTAGGAGAGCTAGGCCCGGTGGAGTACACAGTCACACTGTACGCCGACGAGACCGGGAGTATGGCGATCGGATGCAGCCCGGTTCAGTACACGGACAGGCACAAGGGAGATATGATCTTCACCATGCCGGCGGAGCTTTACGAAGAGGCCCTGGACAACGACTCCTTCGGAGGGGCCAGGGACGACTACTTCTCCATCTCGTCCCTTCTCTCGGCAAAGCTGTTCTCCGGCTGGCAAGAGAGAGTGGGGCGTTTCGTCAACGTCTTCCTGACTCCAGGGGCATGAGCTTGATCGTAGAGCTTCGTGTATGAACATTAAAAAACTGGGAGAAAACTAAAGAAATATAGCGCCTGCGGTTGAGAACCAAGGATATTCTCCGTAGGATGCCTCGTATACATGGTTGACGAATCATGAAATGGGGGCTAGAATACAGTCAACGGGTTATCCGGACGGAGAGAAGCAACAGCAAAGAGCAAGAGCAACAAGTCGGGAAGAGCCTGGTACCAAAGACAGTAGCAGATCCACGAAACAAGACCCGAGGAACCACGAACAGGCAGTTGAAGCTGAAACACGTGGGGTACACGTGGAGAAGAGAAGATAACTGCAGCATCGGGAGTTGGTTGTTTGAGAAAGACTCGCAACAGACGTCCGCGATAGCCCGTAGAAGAGCGGGGAGGGAGAACAACCCCTCCCCTTTTTTAATGTCTACTTTCTTCTTCTCAGCAGAGGCACCAGGGCGGCGAGGAGTAGCATCCACGCAGGAGCCGCTGTTACGGCGCACCCCTCGCTCTCCCCCAGGGCGACCGGCCCCGCCTGCCTTACCACCACGGAGACGTATGCCGTCTTGCCGCTCCCCGGATTGTACGCCTTTATAGTGGCTCTCCCATCTGCGAGGCTTGTGATCTTCGCACCGGCGTCGCCCCCCTCGACCACGGCGACCGACGGATTGCACGACAGCCATACAAGCCCGTTCCCCTCCGCGTTCTTCGGAAGAACGGATGCGGCCACCTCTACGGTTGTCTTGCCCGTAAGAGATATCTCGTCCGGCGTGATCACTATGCTCTTGACCGGTACCCTCGGGTCCGCGGCGCGAAGGGCGCTTGCGACGTCAAGGAAGCCATCAAAGACGATACGTCCCGTCCAGTTGGCGTTTAACGCAGTACTGTTCAGTATCCTAGCCTTGATTTCGGCGGCGCTCTTTTTCGGGAACTGAGCGGCTATCAGAGCAGCCGCTCCTGTTACGTGAGGGGCGGCCATTGACGTCCCGTTGTCCTTGTCATACCTGTTGCCCGGAAGGGTGCTGACTATTTCGCTGCCGGGGGCGGCGATGTGAACGAAGTTCGGGCTGTAGTTTGAATAAGAGGCCTTCTCCCAGCCGCCGGACATCGCCGCTACCGTGATCATGTTATCGAAGGTGAAGCAGGCGGGATAGGCTCTCTGCCCCCTCAGGTCCACCCATTCGAGCTTCTGCCAGTCGTAGAACTTCTCCGGGAGGTCCAGGTTCTGACCCTCGTTGCCAGCGGCCACCACCAGTACAATCCCGGCGTCCGAGAGGGCCTTGCAAGCCGCTCCGTAAGAGCTTTTCTCCTGGTCGGCTATGGGGAACCGCCAGCCGGTGATCGACATGTTGGCCGCGCGGATATTCAGGCCGCGGCTCTTCTGGTCGAGCACGTAGTCTATTCCGGCTATGATCTGCGAGTCGAACGTCCTGTTCTCTGCGTCAAGCACTTTTACGGCCAGTAGCCCGACCTTCCAGCAGACACCCGCTACTCCCTTTCCGTTGTTGCCCGCAGCGCCTATTATTCCCGCGACATGAGTCCCGTGACCGTGATCGTCCATGGGATCCCTGCCCTTGTTTACGGCGTTGAAGCCCCACTCGTCGTCCAAGTCTCTTATGACGTTGGCTGAGAGATCCTCGTGGGTCCTGTCTATACCGGAGTCTATCACCGCCACTATGACATCGGCCGTGCCGGTGGACAGATCCCAGGCAGCGGGGGCGTTGATGCACTTCATCCCCCAGAGATTGCCGAAGAGCGGGTCGTCCGGGGTTTGTGTCCCGCGCGAAACGTAGTTCGGAGATGCGCTGATTACATCCGGCCTGCTGACGAGGGACGCGATAAGCTGCTGCGTGTCGACCGTGTAGCTCTTGATATGAACGATGTTTGTGCCGCCGGAGGCAGCGATCGCTCCGTAGGTCTGAACGGCGTTCGCTCCGACGGACTCAGCCATGGCCTGAGCAGAGGCCGATATTATTGCCTCGAACGCCTCTCCCTCGACCGCTGCGACTGATGATGGAAGCTCCATGAGCACCAGTACCTCTCCGGGCGCGTATTCTCCCGTTACAGAAGCTACTACGGAATCGGCGAACGCAGACCCTGCGAGCAGAAGCAGTACGGCTGCAATCCCTGTGGCGAATAACAGTGCCAGGCGGCGAGTGTGCGATAATCCGGTCCCCTTCATTTACCTGTTTCCCCTGCGAAGGAAGAGGGCCAGAGGCGCAGCCAGCATGATGAGCGCCGCAGCCGTCCCACCGACCCCGCCGGTCGAACAACCGCTGCCGCCGCCTGATATATCGGAGACGTTGACGGCGCAGTCGGCGGTAAAGCCTCCGTCGCTCGTCCTGACTGTGATGACGGCGTTGCCTATCGATCGCCCGAGGATGACCGCGGTCTGCTCCGACGGATCCGACGAACAGTCGGCAACCTTTGGATTGCTGGAGGTAAACGTCACCGTTTTGTCGGTAGCGTCCTTGGGGGTCACGTCCGCCGTAATGGTACCGCTCATGCTAAGTTTAAGGCGGAGGTCAGTTGGGTCGAGCGAGACTCCCGTGACCTTTTTCACCGGCTCCGGCGTGGGAGTGGGCGTCGGCTCGGGCGTCGGGACGGGTATCGGATCGACTGGCGCGGGTGCACTCCCCGTTATTGCAGCTGCGAGGTCGAGGTGTCCGTCGAAGGCGACCTTGCCGTTCAGGTCCGCGTTAGCGGCGGCCCTTCTAAGTATGCGCGCCTTGATCAGAGCAGCGCTCTCGGTCGGATATTCGGCGGCGAGGAGAGCGGCCGCACCGGCCACGTGAGGAGCGGCCATGGATGTGCCGCTGCCGGTTGCGGTCCCTCCGCCCAGCTTCGTGCTCAGGATATTCGAGCCGGGCGCGCCGAGGTCCACGTAGATGGGGCTGTAGTTCGAGAAGTCCGAGCGCTTTTCGTCCTCTTTGATCGATGCAACTGTGATCGTGTTTGCGAACCTGAAGCATGCGGGGTAGCATAATTTTTTGCGCAGGTCTCCATAATAAGGGTGGTCTTTCATGGTGGGTTTGTCCAGGTTCTGCCCCTCGTTGCCCGCAGCGACAACCACGACTATCCCTGCATCGGAGAGGGCTTTGAATGCAGCGCCGTACGGGTCGGTCTCGGGTTTTTTGATCGGGGACATCCACCCGCCAAGCGACATGTTGGCCACTTTTATATTCAGTCCCTTGTTCTTCTGAGCAAGCACGTAGTCCAGGCCAGCTATGATCTGGTCGGTGCTTCCGCTCCCCTTGTCATTCAACACCTTGACACCGAGCAGGCCGACCTCCCAGTTGACCCCTACGACATCGGCAGAGTTATTTCCGACCGCGCCGATAGTGCCGGCGACGTGGGTCCCGTGGCTTTCGTCGTCCATGGGATCTGAGTTGCCGTCGATTGCGTTGAAGCCTTTATTGCCGTCCTTGTCCGTAATTATGTTGCCTGCCAGGTCAGAGTGGGTATAGCCGATGCCCGTGTCAATCACAGCGACTATCACGCTCCTGTCACCGGTCGTGACATCCCACGCCTGGGGGGCGTTGATCTTTTTCATTCCCCATAGCAGATTGTACCCCGG
>JBAYOX010000174.1:0-4493 GCA_041678025.1 Aminobacteriaceae bacterium | reverse complement strand
GGGTTCCGTTGGTCTGGATGCTGTTCACCGCACTTGAGGCGTCTCCGTACCTCGACTGAAGCGCGATCGCCCTCTCGAAGAAGGGAAGCCCGGCAAGGAGGGGTTCTCCGCCGTCCCAGACAAACTCAGCAGGCTCTTCCCCGCTCACCTCGAATATCTGCCGAATATACGACTCGAGGACTTCGTCGGACATAATCGGCTGCTCCTGTGCCAGAAGACCCGGTTTTTCCGAATAGTAGCAGTAAGAGCAACGCAGATTGCAAAGGCCGCCCACAACCTTGGCCATCACAGTAAAGGTGCACCCATCCCCCTTCATTTATCCGCAACCCCCCCGCCTTTACTCTTTACACTATATAGAATTATACACTCTCAAGACCGACGCACAAGGATAGAATATTACGTTATTAAGTTCACCCGGAAACATATACAAAAACTCTATACCTCTTGACGAAGAAATCATAAAAAACGTTCACAAGTCCTTATTCCCGTACTATCTCGGTTTCATATCTTTTTCCCGCGAAGAGAGTGGTAGAATAGTATGATAGTTAATATGCGCGGAGTTGAATATGGTTTTTGTGTAGGGGGGAAATCAATGCCTACCTTTGCCGACATCGGCCCGTACAAACTCTTCTTCTACTCGGCGGAGGGGAATGAACCTCCTCATATCCACATTCGTCGTGACAGGGCGACGGCAAAATTCTGGCTCGCTCCGGTCAGGATTGCTACTTCAAGGCGATTCACCGACTCCGATCTTCGGGCTCTACAAAAGCTCGTGGAAGAAAACGAAGTTGAAATTATGGAGGCATGGAATGACTTCTTTGTTGATTGAACGCGATGTGTTTGCGGTGGACGTTTCATTTACTGAAGACGCTATGAGCATATCTCTTGACGATGGCAGGAATCTCTCTGTTCCGCTCGCATGGTATCCCCGGCTTCTCTGCGGAACTCCGAAAGAGCGTGAATACTTCGAGCTAATCGGCGACGGCGAGGGGATTCACTGGCCGGACCTCGAAGAGGATATAAGCGTCGAGGGACTTCTTGCGGGCCGCCGCTCCTCGGAATCTTCGCGTTCGCTGTCACGCTGGAAAGAAAGACGTGCCGCGGCGAGAATATAAACCATCAAGGGAAGGAAGCGTGATGAGCGCGCAGATACGATGGCGACATTACGGGATCGGCCTCTTTATATAGATGTATCCGTTTCCGCAAACCCTTACCGGATGCCCTCGACGACGCTCCAGTCCCTTCCCTCTTCCAGTCCAGCCAGCAAGTACCGCCAACCTGCGACAAGAATAACAAAAAGAAGCGGAGCGAACCGGTCGAGCCCGGCGCGCCCCGCTTCTTTTTGTCTCTGGTTATTCCAATACCAGACCGTTGATCTTCTCGATACCAAGCCCTGCACCGCCTGAGGGGACCACAGACGAACCTTTGTACATAGCGCCTCCCTCGACGGGATCGGACGCGCAGAGAATGGGGGGATCAAGATCAGCCCTGGTGATCACCGGCAGCGCCGAAGCAAGGTGACACGCCGCCGACACGCTGATCTTCGTCTCCATCATCGCGCCGATCATGCACTCCACGCCGCAGGCACGGGCCATGCCGCAGATTGCCACGGCATTCCGTATGCCCCCCGTCTTCATCAGCTTGATGTTTATCAGGTCGGCAGCTCTCATGGATAGCACTGTAAATGCGTCCCTTACGGAGAAGACGGACTCGTCGGCAAGGATGAGCGTGTCTACGCTGTCCGTTACCATCTTGAGCCCTTCGAAATCGTGCGCTTTCACCGGCTGTTCCACGAGCTCGATGTCGAGCCCCTTATCCTCGAAGAAGCGAATGGTGCGGATCGCCTCCTTCGGAGACCACCCCTGGTTGGCGTCCACTCGGAGCAGAATATGCTTTCCTACAGCCGCCCGGATCTCTTCAAGCCTCCGCATATCAAGATGAAAATCCGTCCCGACCTTGATCTTGAGCGCAGAGTAGCCGCCCGCGACCGCTTCCAGACTGTCTTTCACCATCGTCTCTGGCGCGTTCACGCTGATGGTATAGTCCGTCTCCACCGCCCTGCCCGCGCCTCCAAGGAGCGCGTACAGGGGCTGCCCCATCGTTTTCCCCCAAATGTCGTGGAGCGCGATGTCCACGGCCGCTTTAGCCGAGGCATTATGCACCAGAGCGGTATCCACTACATCCAGCAGACTGTTCAGGTCGTCCGTCTCCCTACCGGTGAGAAGAGGGCGAAGCCGCTCCTCCACCGCGCCGCGGATCGCGCCGTTCGTATCGCCGGTGATCACCGCCGTGGGAGGCGCTTCTCCATATCCGCAGATTCCCTCCTCGGTCTCGACAACAACGACATTGGTAGTCACTTCGGACACCGTCCGAAGCGCCGTCTTGAACGGTTTCTTCAGCGGTACGGAGAGGGAACCGAGACGGATGCTCCGTATCTTCATTCTATGCTCCTGCTATCATGGAGAGTATTTTCGCGACGAAGAGTCCTCCTGCGGTGCCGCATACGTATCCCATGAGCGCCATCAGTACGCCGATCGGTACAAGCGTTTCTTTATATGCCGCCGCAATGATGGGCGCCGCCGCTACCGCGCCGATGTTCGCAAGACTGGCCACTGCGCAGGTGAAGAGATCGATCTTGAAGAGTTTCGCAATGATCGCCATGAGCAGGGCATGGACACCGAGGATAACGAAACCCGCCGCCAGGTAGTACGGCGCGTCGGTCAGTTCCTTAAAGGACGCTCTGGAGGCGATGAGGCAGATGATGATGTACAGCATGGTCATAGACACGGGGGACGAGCCCGGAATGCTGTTCATCGGCGTCATGGCGAAGAGAATACCGAAGATGGTAGCAAGGATGATGGTGACGGTGCTCACGGAGAGGAAATCGCTCTTGCCGAAGATGTCCATGAGCATGGGAGAGATATAGGAGGCAAGCCAGGCTGAAATAGCGGATACTGCAGGCCGGCGCCGATCAGAAGGGCGAGGTCGGCTGTCTCCATCTTCGTTCGCGCGTTTTCCTTCACTTCCGAGAGCATGAGTCCGACGGAGTCGATTGTGGAAGTATCGGTCTTCGTCCACTTGTTGAAGAACTTGGCATAAGGAACAGTGGCAAGAAGAAGAATGACCCAGATGGAATAGTTTACGTTATCAACGAGCAGCGTGTACCCCATTGCCGAGTCGCTGATCCCGAGAGCGCCCTGAATCGCCACCATGTTCGCGGTACCGCCGATCCAGCTTCCGGCAAGCGCGCCCCAGGTCTTCCAGGACTCCAGTGGGAAGCCGTTCTTCATCAGGGCGAACATGACCACAAAGCCGATCATGATGGTGATTGTCGCGGAGAAGAAGCCGAGGAGCATGCGCGGACCGAGCTTCAGGATCTTCCGGATATCGCAGCGGAGCAGCATGACAAAGATCATCGCGGGAATCAGGTTGCCCCGGACCACGCTGTACGCGGCGTTGACGCTGTCGGTCTTCTCCCACAGGTCGAATGTGGCGAAGACCATGCACATGACATACAGAACGACGGGCGTAGGCACATACTTGAAGAACGTCGTGTCTTTGTACTTCATCTCCAGGGTGGCCACAACCCCTGCGAAACAGAAAAGGAACGCAACATAGGCAAAACCGTTTGTTATCACAATGCAACCCCTCCTATAATTGATTATAATGTCCCGGGGCGATGCCCCATTGAAAAATCCAGCAGCCGCCGACGTTTCTTCCGTCAGTGACCGCTGGATTTCATCCCCTGTTGTCCGCGAGGCAAACTCGCTCGGAGCCAAGGACAAAGCAGCTCGTTATTTCATTGTTTTCTTGATAGCCGTAACTTCCTTGTACTTTTTGACCGCATCCCTGTAGGCTGCGATGATCGCCTTCTGGGACGAACCGAAATATCTGTTCTGCACGCTGGAAATGATACTGATTTCATCAAGGACAAGACGTCTTCCGACAAACAACCCCCGGATAAACCGCCCTGTAGTTTCCAGCGTTACGGAAACTGCACAGTCGAGAATTACCCCAGTTTCCTTCAGCAGAATGAAGGTGATAAAAAACTGACCGAACTGCTGATTTATAGGGTTGAAACCAGTCGTCTGCGAATTTCCCACTACAAGTATAGAATCCTTCGGATACTCTTCATCATGCATTATTTTTTGATTATATCATGACGTCGACAGACTTGTCTATCATCCGCAGGCTCATCTTCACAAAGTAGAAAATCATTCCTTAACGCTCTCCCGAACAGTCCAGAGAGGTTTTCTTCGTTTTTTTGATGCGGATTTAGGCACCCCCCCTTGTCAAACTCTGGAAATATGGTAATATACTCCCCGCGCGTCTTGAAACGCGCATGAATTGGGGAATCGTCCAATGGCAGGACACCTGACTCTGGATCAGGCAATCTTGGTTCGAATCCAGCTTCCCCAGCCAGCAAGTAAAGGCCCCATCGACTAGCGGTCTAGGTCGTAACCCTCTCAAGGTTAAAACACGGGTTCGAATCC
>JBAYOX010000173.1:0-4501 GCA_041678025.1 Aminobacteriaceae bacterium | reverse complement strand
TTCCTTCGCTTTCTCGCCCTTGACCTGGATAACGACCTCAAGCATGAAAAGCTTGAGATGTACTACCAGCCTCAGGTGGACGGGAATGGCAAGGTCTTCGGAGTCGAAGCGCTGCTTCGCTGGAAACACGAAAGCTACGACTTCATCGCACCTCAGCTGGTGATCAGGCTCGCTGAATCGGTGGGCCTGATAAGAAAACTGGGCTACTGGATCATAGAGAAGGTATGTGTCGACGTCGTCCGAATGCATGAGGCGGGACGAGAGGACATCGTTTTCTCAATAAACGTCTCGCCGGTACAGCTTGAGGACAGGTACTTCGCCCAGACCCTGCTAACGCTGCTTGAGATGCACTCGGTTAAAACCTCCTCGATAATCATCGAGATAACCGAGGAGTCCGCCCTATCCCACAGCCCTGTACTAATCCAGCAGTTGAAGACGTTGGTACAGTACGGGGTCAAGCTGGCGATGGACGACTTCGGGATGGGTCACACCTCATTAAAATACATGCGCGACTACGCCTTCGACACGGTGAAGATAGACGGCTCCATTGTGAGCGGCGTACTCTGCAACAAGAAGAACGCGGACATAATATCTGCCATTGTCTCCCTCGGCAAAACTATGTCCTTCACGGTTGTGGCGGAGTATGTGGAGGATAAAGAGCAGCTCCAGGCCCTCCAGGCCCTTGGCTGCGTCCAGTATCAGGGCTTTCTGTTCGGAAAGCCAGTCCCCTTCGATGATGCTCTCGACGTCGTCCGCGATGGAAGAATGCTTTCAACAAAAAATCAGACTTGAGTTTGACCCTGAATCACTTGACTTTTCAAGCCACCTTGGTATATTCTGCTCATGAACACTGTGACTTTTGTAACGAGATTACATAAAAAGAGGAGGAATGAGCTGTGAAGTTAATTATGAAAGCTGTTTTGGTAGCCGTGTTTTGCCTTGCGGCGACCGGTGCGTGGGCTTTGACAGTGGACGATATTACATATATGACCGAGGATTACCCCCCGATGAACATGACGGGGGAGGACGGAGTTCCCACCGGCCTTGCGGTCGACGTCCTCGCCGAGATCTTCACTAGGATGGGCTCCTCGAAGACCGCTAAGGACATCCAGGTTTTGCCGTGGGCGCGCAGCTACAACGAGGTCCAGAACACCCCCAACACCTGCCTCTTCTCCATGACCGTCACAGAGGAGCGCCTTCCGCTGTTCAAGTGGGTCGGGCCCGTGTTCGTCCTCTCCTTCGATGCGGTCGCGCTTAAGAGCAAGGGGATAAAAGTATCGTCCGTGGAGGAGCTCGCCAACCTCAAGGCCGGCGTCATCCGCGACGACCAGGGCGATACCCTTGCGAAAGAGGCCGGGATCAAGGAGATCGAAAGAGTGCCCTCGAACGACCAGAACATCAAGAAGCTGAACGAGGGAAGGATAGACGTCTGGATCTACAGCTTCGGCAGCGCTAGGACCCTTCTCGAAGAGATGGGCTTCAACCCGGACGACTACGAGTCCGCGTGGAACCTGAGCAAGAGCGACGTGTCGTTCGCCTTCCACAAGGACGTGGACGACGAGCTCATAGCAGAGATGCAGAAGACGCTTGACGAGATCAAGGCCGACGGGACGTACGACGAGATAATGAAGAAATACGGGCTGTAGGTGCGAAGCACCGCAAACCCGGTAAACAGAAGGCTGACAGCAGGACAGGGGACGACCTCCTGTCCTTTTTTCATCCCCTCGACAGGCTCCACTGCGGGCCGGCCGAGCCACACACGGGCTTGACAAAAGAATCGGCTTCAATAAGAATGGATCCGGTGATATATTATCGATTTTATGTATTATTAGCGGCTTTTCCGTACATTCCCAACCACAAGAGAGGGGACTATAATTGAAGGACTCCGGTGAAAACTACGGATTCTTTAGCTCAATGTTGCTGATGCTCGAGACTTCCGTGCCATTTATGGCAATCCGTCGCGGGGTAATGAGCGCCATCCCGCTCGTCATGACGGGTGCGATCGCCCTGGCGCTGAGGTTTCTGCCGATCGACGCCTATCAGCACTTTATAAAGCACTCTTTCGGGGGAGTCTTCGAGAAGATTTTCATACTGATGCAGAACGGCACACAGGACGTCATCGCGCTCGTCCTCGTGTCGGCCATTGCGCACGCCTACGGTTCGGTGAAGAACGAGACCCTCGAAGAAAAGCTGAGCCCGGCCATAGTATCACTGACAGCGCTAAGCTGCTTCATCCTGTTTCAGTTTGTCGGATCGGACAGACCGCTGATCACTCTCATGGGCAACACCAGAGTTGCGGCGGCGATTGTGACCGCTCTTATCTCATCGGCGCTCTTCGTATGGATATGGGAGAGGAAGCCGCTTGGCGTCAGCGCCTACTCCGCCGACTCCTTCTCATTCCACACCGCCTCTCTTACCTCCCTCTTCCCCTCGATATCGACAATAGCCATCTTCGCCGTGGCAGCAGTGCTGCACAGGGAGATGCCTATTCTGTTCCGGCCCGACGGATGGGTCGCTGCCATGTACTCCGATCTGGTCGTAAAAGGCCCCACCCTCGGCAGTGCAATCATCTTCATGTTCCTGGCTCAGCTTATGTGGTGCTTCGGAATCCATGGCCCCAACGTGCTTGAGGCGGTCGCTCAGGACCTTTTCGTCCCTGCCGTTCAGATCAACCAGGGGCTCGTAGCGTCAGGACTGGCACCCACCCAGATTTTTTCAAAGGCCTTCCTGGATGCCTTTGTACTGATGGGAGGAAGCGGCAGCACATTATGCCTGATGGCTGCAATTTTGCTGTTCAGCAAAAGCAGATCACAGCGACGTCTGATGAAGCTGTCGACCATTCCGTCGCTGCTGAACATGAACGAACTTATACTATTCGGTGTGCCTATTGTCTTCAACCCGATCTACTTCATACCTTTCACTCTCGTCCCGGTCCTCTTTATTCTCACGTCCTACTTCGCTGTCGCAAATGGGCTGGTCCCAGTTACAGTGAACCACGTTGAGTGGACTACGCCCATCTTCATCAGCGGATACGTCGCCACCGGCTCCGTCATGGGAAGCCTGCTGCAGGCCTTCAACCTCGTCCTGGGGACTCTCTGCTACCTGCCGTTCTTCCTGCTTGGCGGGTCGTCCCAGAAAAAGAAGAACTCGCGCGTGCTTGAAAAAGCCTACGATATAATTAAAGAGAACCCTGCGTACCTCTCCCTGCGGGAGGATAGCGAGACAGTGAGCTTCCTTCGCTTCCTGGCCCTCGACCTCGAGAACGCCCTTGCGCAGGACAAGCTGCAGATGTACTACCAGCCGCAGGTTGACGAGGAGGGAAGGGTGCTGGGGGTGGAGGCCCTGCTTCGCTGGAGTCACGAAAGCTACGGCTTCATCGCGCCTCAACTGGTGATCAGGCTTGCCGAATCGGTGGGCATGATAAGAAAGCTGGGCTACTGGATCATAGAGAAGGTGTGCATCGATGTAGTCCGAATAAAGGAGGCGGGTCGTGGAGACATCGTCTTCTCAATAAACGTCTCGCCTGTGCAGCTCGAGGACAGGCATTTCGCCCAGACCCTGCTCACGCTGCTCGAGATGCACTCGGTAACACCCTCGTCGATAATCATCGAGATCACCGAGGAGTCAGCCCTCTCCAACAGCCCTATCCTGATAGAACAGCTGGAAACGCTGGTTAAACGCGGGATGAAGCTGGCGATGGACGACTTCGGGTTGGGTCACACCTCTCTCAAGTACATGCGGGACTACCCGTTCGACACGGTGAAGATAGACGGATCGATAGTCCGCGAGGTCGTCAGAGAGAAGAAGAACGCGGACATCATATCTGCCATCGTCTCGCTCGGCAGGACTATGTCCTTCACCGTCGTGGCGGAGTATGTGGAGGACGAAGAGCAGTTTGAAGCTCTGCGCTCCCTCGGCTGCGTTCAGTACCAGGGGTATCTGTTCGGAAAGCCCGCGCCCTTCGAGGACACGCTTGACATCGTCCTGGGTATCGGTCGCGCACCGCGAGCCATCCTCACTCCCGCGACACCGTGACGCCCTCCTTCACCTGCTCCGGCGGGTAGAGGATAACACTGTCGCCCTCGTACAGTCCGGAGAGGATCTCAGCGAAGCGGCCGTCGTTCTGGCCGATCTCCACCCTGGTCGATGCCGCCTTCTCGTCCACTATGCGGAAGGTCGTCCAATCACCGCCGCGCCGGAACAGCGCCCCCAGCGGGATCAGCAGGGCGTCGTCTTCCCTGCGTAGGACTATACGCACCTGGATGCGGTAGCGGTCGCCCAGCCTGTATCCGTGCGGGACGGGGTCGGTGAAGTCGATGCGGACCTTGACGCGCTGTTCCTCCACTCCGAGGGCCGACACCTTGGTGAAGCCGCTGCGCTCGACCAGCGCTACCCGGCCTCGTAGCTCATGCTCCCCTCCCCACCCATCGATAAGCACCTCCGCCCCTACTGGCACGGAGGCGGCATCCGTTGAGAATAAATCGACCTCCCCCTCAAGGTC
>JBAYOX010000172.1:0-4516 GCA_041678025.1 Aminobacteriaceae bacterium | reverse complement strand
TCATTGTGCCGTATTCTCTTGTATGGGCTGGTGGACCTCTTCCCGTCCTTCTGTCTCTAGTTTTCGAGACCGAGTTTTTATCCTCACCCCCTAAAGAAAGGTGTGTCTGAAGTGGAACACGTAATCGAAGAATGCGACGATCCCCGGAGCATTCCACGAGACCTGCTTTACCTCGCGGACCCGTCCGATGAAATGCTGAACGCCTATGTGGATCAAAGTTACGCGTTCGTGTGCAGAGTCGATCACGAGATCGTCGGCGCGTTGCTGATAATGCCGACGCGCCCGTTCACGATGGAAATCATGAATATATCTGTGCGCGAGCCATACTGGAATCAAGGGATAGGAAGAAAACTCATTCAAGGGGCCGTCAAGAAAGCGCGCGAGACGGGCATGAAGAAAGTCGAGATAGGGACGGGAAACCCCGGCGTCGTGCAGATGCTACTCTACCAGAAGTGCGGCTTCAGAATTACGGGCGTCGAATTCGATTATTTCAGAAGGTGCTGTATGGAAAAGATCATTGAAAACGGGATAGAGTGCCGGGATATGATCAGGATGGAGATGTTCTTAGATGAAGATGCCGGACAGGGGGAGAGCCGTGGGTGAAACCCTCGCGGAGCGATTGAGCGAGTCTTTTCCGCTCCGTAGACACAAGACAGTTCTTACAGCGATACTGGACTCGAGGTGTTCCTCGGGCTGCGCCCAGTCGCCGACGAAAGAGGTACGGTATGAGCGAAGTCGATTGTGTCATCCCTCCAGCGCTAAGCGCCGAAGGGATCTTGTATGGGACGAGGCGCCCGGTTCGAGATCCCTCCTTCCTGACGGTCGTCGGGATGACAAATGGGTGCGGTCGTCAGGTTAACACTCCCTGTCATCCCGAGCGCAGCGAGGGATCCCGCCCTTCTCCGGCTACGCGTCCACCTCGGCCTCGGCCGCGTGGGCGATGATGAAATCCCTCCGCGGCCCTACCGCATCCCCCATCAGTATGTCGAGCATCTCGCCAGACTCGGCTGCGCAGTCCGCGACGGTTATCCTTCGCAGGGTCCTCGTCTCGGGGTTCATGGTGGTCTCCCAGAGCTGCTCGGGGGACATCTCTCCGAGTCCCTTGTAACGCTGAAGCGCATAGCTGGAGGCCTTTCCAGGCAGCTCTCCGAGCTCCGACTCGCTGTACAGCCAGCGGACGCCCTTGCCCTTGACAGCCCGGTAGAGAGGCGGCTGAGCGGCGTAGACCCGTCCCTCTACGACAAGCTGTGGCAGAAGGCGATAGAAGAGGGTCAGCAGAAGTGTCCTGATGTGTGCGCCATCTACATCGGCGTCGGTCATTATTATTATCTTCCCGTAGCGCAGTCCGGAGACGTCGAACTCGGCACCGACCCCGCACCCCAGGGCCTTCACGATGCTCCCCACCTCCGCATTGGCCAGCACTTTGTCGAGCTGCGCCTTCTCGACGTTGAGTATCTTGCCGCGCAGAGGCAGTATGGCCTGGTGCTTCCTATCGCGCCCCTGCTTCGCGCTGCCCCCGGCGCTGTCTCCCTCGACGATGAACAGCTCCGCCTCCTCGGCCTTTCTTGAGATGCAGTCGGCCAGCTTTCCGGGCAGACCGACGTCCTTTATTCCGCCCGACTTTCCGCGCACCAGCTCCCTGGCGCGCCTGGCCGCCTCTCTCCCCCTGCGGGTGGACAGCGCCTTCTCCACGATGATGCGAAGGACCTTCCCCCCCTCGTTGGCGAAGAAGCCCGCCAACTTCTCGTATACGAACGTGCTCACCGCGCCCATCGTCTCGCCGTTGCCGAGCTTGCTCTTCGTCTGCCCCTCGAACTGCGGGTTGGGCAGCTTTACGGAGAGCACGCAGAGCAGCCCCTCGCGCAGGTCCTCCCCCTGGATGTTGTCGTCTCCGGCCTTCAGCAGCCTCTCCGACTTGGCGGACTCGTTTACCGCCCTGGTCAAAGCCGCACGAAAACCCGCCACATGAGTGCCCCCCTCGGCGGTCGGGATCAGGTTGACGAACGAGAAGACCCTCTCCGTGTAGTCGTCAACATACTTGAAGGCGAAGGAGATGTCCGTGTCGCCGCTGGTGCCCGAGAACGCCACTGTGCCGTCGAAGAGCGACGCTGTGTTCCTGGCGAGTCTGTTCACCATGGCCTCGATGCCGTCACGGTTCAGAAACGTCTCCTTAACCGGTTCGCCTTCGGCGTTCACGGTCTCCAGGGTCAGAGAGAGCCCTGGCACAAGGTATGATATCTCGCGAAGCCTGCGCTCGATCAGCTTCGGGTCGAACGCCGTCCCGCTTTTGAAGATCTGCGGATCGGGCGAAAAGCGGACCGTCGTGCCGCTGCTTCGGCCCGGGGCCGACCGCGAGGAGAGTTCCTCAGTGACCTCCCCCCTGCTGAACGCCATTGAGTACTCCCGGCTATCCCTGTGAATAACGAGCTGAAGCGACTCGGAAAGCGCGTTCACCACCGACGCCCCGACGCCGTGCAACCCTCCCGAGACGGTGTAGGCACCTCCTCCGAACTTGCCGCCAGCGTGCAGCATCGTCATTATGACCTGGCAGGTAGGAAGCTTCTTCTGCGGGTGAGGGTCGACCGGCATCCCCCTTCCGTCGTCCGAGACGGTTACCGCGCCGTCTGGCGACAGCAGGACCGATATATGCGAGCAGTACCCGGCGAGGGCCTCGTCGACGGAGTTGTCGACAATCTCCCAGATCAGGTGATGCAGCCCCCTCTGTCCGGTATCTCCGATGTACATGGCCGGCCTCAGGCGGACAGCGGAGAGCCCCTCCAGCACTCTTATCGAACTGCCGTCGTACTTTGCGCCGCTCATGCTCCGTTGCCCCCGTTTCTGGAGCGCTCCACTCGCAGAGCGCTGGTACCCTTGAGCTTAGTCATGGAGACCAGAGTGTGCTCGCCAGTCTCCCTGAGGCCGACGTCCTCCATCGGTATGACCGTCCCGTCGTCCGCGAGAAGAGAGTCTCCCGGCGAGAGGTACACAAGCTGCTCCACCTCTCCGAACGACGGCTTGTCCCCCCTGTGGACGTACATCCCCTTGCCGCCGCGCCTCGACGTCCTGAACGAGTCCAGACGGAAGCGGAAAAATAGGCCGTTCGAAGCCCTTGCCACCGCGTGAAGCCCCTCGGGAGCGCTCTCCGCTCCCGGCATCACAAGAGCCGCTGCCAGCGAGTCCTCATCATCCAGCGCCAACCCTGCCACTCCTCTGGCGGTCACCCCTCTGAGCGGAACCGCCCCCGTGGGGATGCGTATCGCCCTGCCGTACTTAGTGCACATCATAACGTCCGTATCCTCATCCACCTGAAGAGGAACGACCGCGAAGAGCTTCTCTCCATCCCGCATCGACGCAACGCTCTTAGACGTGTTCCTCCTAGACGTGTCTCCCCTCATTACGCTGAGCGCGATGCGCTTCAAAGAGCCGTCCGCGAACACGAAGAGCGCCTCGTCGTGCAGATCGGGGGAGATCAGGGTTAGCGACACGCCCTCTTCCGCGCCGAAGAAGTCCACTGCCACCAGCAACTTTCTGGTCGAAACGTCCGGAATCCCCGTGAGCTCACGCGAGTAGAAGCGCCCGTCGTCTCCGAGCGCGAACACAAGCCTCTCAGTCGTAAATACGCTCCCCTCTTCATCCCTGGGCCTGCGCTTTACGTCCCGCTTGCGTATGTACCCCTCAGGGTCGATCGATATGACGCACGGCCCCGGCTGGTCGAAAGTCAACCGCGACTGCCCCGGAGAGTCCTTGCCCCGCCTGCCCTCGGGTTCGTCATCGAGTATCGCTGTCCGCCTTGCCGCAAGGGGGTCTTTAGCAAAGTGGGCGGCAAGATCGTCTAGCTCGCGAGTCACCACCGAGTCGAGCTTCTTCGCCGAACCCAGTATCGCGCGGTACTCCGCTATCGCCTTCTCCAGCTTCTTCCCCTCCCTGGCCAGCGCCTCCCTCTCCAGCCCGACGAGCCTGGAGAGCCTCATGTCTAAGATCGCATCCGCCTGCAGTGCGGAGAAACCGAACTTCTCCACCAGTCCGGCTTTCGCCGCCGCAGTCGTTTTCGAGCCCCTTATCAGGGAAATGATCTCGTCCAACAGATCCAGAGCCTTGAGCAGCCCCTCGACTATGTGTAGCCTGGCCTCGGAGCGCCTCAGACGGAACACGGTACGACGCCTCACGACCTCGCGCCTGTGCCCGATAAAGCAGTCGAAGACCTCCTTCAGGCTCATCGTCGCGGGCGCCCCGTCTACCAGAGCCAGAATGTTGCCCCCGAAGGTGCCGGAGAGCTGGGTCGACGACAGCAGCAGGGCCTCCACCGCCTTCGGGTCGGCCCTCTTCTGCAGCTCGACCACCACCCGGTCCCCCGAGCGGTCCGACTCGTCGCGGACGGCCACCACTCCGTCCACCCCTCTTTCGTCAAGCCTGTCCGCTATCTGCTTGACAATTCGTGACTTCGTGGCACCGTACGGTATCTCGGTAATAACCACCAGGTTACGATTCTTCGTCTCCTCTATGTGGGTCTTTCCGC
>JBAYOX010000171.1:0-4518 GCA_041678025.1 Aminobacteriaceae bacterium | reverse complement strand
GATTATCATCACAGCAACAGCAATCGTCAGCGCCATCATTGAGATCCGTCGGACAATGGCCCTCTGGGAAGCGGATGCCTCTTTCGAGAAAGAGTCGATAAGCTGATCTCTGGTCTTCTCGCTTGCCCTGGTGAGCTCGGCCAGATAGGTGGTGTCAAGTCCGACCTCGACCGCCCCGATCTTCTTGCCAGCACGCATGATGTCCGCAACGAACGGTCTTGTATGCTCGTCCTCGAGCTTCTCTCCGGCGATAGGAGATCCGCTCGAGTCGTAGATCACGGCATACGCCACGTTCGGGACGGTGAGCATATCGGCGGCGTAGTCCCGGAGCGAGTCCTCATTGAAGTCCCACAGGGGCGTGGCTGAGATGGACGCCAGATAGCCCGACATCGCCTCTCCGTACGCCTCGGCGCTGCGCTCGTCATTTGCGTTTTTGTTTTGAATATCGTCGTTCAGCATCTTCGCGGCTACCTCTTCGACCGAGCATGACATGCTGTCCACCCCCCGCTGCGCCAGAAAGGCCAGCGAGCAGGCCAGCACAATCAAGCCAGCCGCTATGAGCAGGCCGAGCTTTGCCACAATACTCCTAGACATGAGAATTACCTCCTCGATATTGGTCAGGTTGGATAGAGCCGCAAGCGGCGACCGCCCTGTGTAATGATAGTTGTATAAAGAAGCATGTGGCCTGCAAGTCGCGCGCGTCACGATAAGTATGACACTTATCCCATATTATTCACTATCCATAGGATACATCTAATTCACTGAGGTCGCAACCCTTGTTGCCCGATGAAGAATGTGTTCTCTCGTCGCTTGCCCTCGCATTTTGCGCATTACTCTTGACGTCCTGGTATCTCATGTGCAAGATAGATTAGAAAGTCGTTATGACTGTTCTCTTGGCCATCAAAAAGGGGGTGTACAAGGATAATGACGTCGTTCGAGTTCACGAGGGAGGCCTTTTCTGATGTCTTCGGTCGGATGCTGGACAGGTACGCCGTTCACGGGCCGAAGCGCTTTCTGGGCAGAGGGCGTTTCGCCGACAAGGACCTGATAAAGTACGCGAAGCTCGCAGCTCTGGACGAGCTGGAGCTGGAGGAGAAGAGCTATATGTCGCCGAAGTCGCTGGTCTTTCCGCCCGACGAGACCATGTTCTACTTCACGGGGCAGGAGTTCACCGAGGCGCCCGAGGAGGCTGAGGGCGAGATCATCGTCTTTCTTCGTCCATGTGACATCAATGGCTTCAGGAGGCTTGACGCGATGTTTCTGGAGAACGGCGGCGTCAGGGACCTCTACTATCTGCGCCGCAGGGAGAGGCTGCGTTTCTTCATGATCGAGTGTGTCGAGTCGTTTGACAACTGTTTCTGCGTGTCGATGAAGTCCAACGTCGCCGAAGACTACTCCGCGGCCCTGCGCTTCGACGGCGATATGGTGTACGTGGAGGTGAAGGACGATTCTTTCTCCCCGCTGTTCTTGGATGGCGCGTCGTCGGACTTCACGCCGGATTTCGTGCGCGAGAACAGAAAACGAGTGAAGGTCCCGGACGTGGACGAGATGCCGCCGGAGATGTTCACCCACCCGATGTGGGACGAGTACGACCACCGCTGCATAGCCTGCGGTCGATGCAATACGTCGTGCGTAACCTGCACCTGCTTCTCTGTGCGCGACCTCTTCTACACGGACAGCCGTCAGAGTGGAGAGAGGCGTCGGCTGTGGGATGGCTGCCACCTCGACGGCTTCACGGAGATGGCGGGTGGCGCGTCGTACAGGGAGAGAAGGGGGGAGAGGATGCGCTACAAGGCGTTCCACAAGATCTACGACTTCCGAAAGCGCTTCGGCTACGACATGTGCGTGGGGTGCGGCAGGTGTGACGATGCCTGTCCTGAGTACATTTCTTTCGCCGAGTGCATCAACAGAGTTTCAGCCGCTCTGAGGGGAGGGGATGGAAGATGAAGGAGAATCCCTACCGCCCCTTCCCGGCTGAAATAACCTGCATCAGGCCCGAGTCGGACTGCGAGTTCACGATCACCGTTGCCGCATCGGCGGAGATGACGCCCGGGCAGTTCTTCCAGGTCAGTTTGCCCAGGGTGGGGGAGGCCCCTATCTCGATAAGCGACTTCGGTGACGACTGGATCCAGTTCACGGTGCGAGCTGTGGGCAAGCTCACCAACGCGCTGCAAGATCTGTGTACCGGAGAGAAACTGTTTATCCGCGGCCCCTACGGCAACGGCTTCCCGATGGGTATTCTAGCCGGGAGCAACCTGATAATCGCCGCAGGGGGGTCAGGTGTGGCACCGGTGCGCCCGCTGATCAAGAGGGGTATGGACGGCAGACTCCTGGTGCGATCGCTGCAAGTGCTGGCCGGCTTCAAGTCTAAGGAGGGGCTGCTGTTCTCCGAAGAGCTGGAGGAATGCCGGAGTTGCGGAAGGGGCACGATCACAATCGACCGGCCGCAGGAGGGGTGGTGCGGCTCTACCGGCCTGATCACGGAGCATATCCGCGCGCTGAGCCTGGAGGATCCGTCCGACGTCCAGTTTGTGATAGTGGGGCCGCCGGTCATGATGAAGTACTCTGTTGCGGAGGCGCTGGAGCTCGGAGTTCCGGAGGACAGAATCTGGGTGTCGTTCGAGCGGCTTATGTCCTGTGGGCTGGGGAAGTGCGGCCACTGCAAGATAGATTCCACCTATATCTGCCTGGACGGCCCGGTGTTCAGCTACTCCCGCGCCGCAGGGCTGATAGACTGAGGGGGTGAGGCGACGTGACTCTCGACCTGGACAGAAAGAGGGTAACCAAAAACGCCTTCCGCATCACCAAGGTGCGCGACTGCACCGCGATACGCGTGCGCGTTCCGGGTGGACATCTCGATGCGGAGACGATGAGAAGGATTGCGGCGATCGCAGCGAAGTTCGGCGACGGCTCTCTGCACATCACGACCAGGCAGGGCTTTGAAATTCCGAACATTCCGTTCGAGCGAATGGCGGAGGTGAACGCGGCCTTAGTCCCGATCATCGAGGCGCTCGAGCTGCCCTACGGGGTGAAGATCGATGCCCCGTCGGACGGCTACCCGGCCGCCGGGATGCGTAACATCTCGGCGTGCATCGGCGCTCGCACCTGCCCGTTCGCCAACGCCGACACCACCGCACTGGCGCGCAAGCTGGAAGCTCTGGTCTACCCCAACGATTTCCATACGAAGATCGCCGTCACCGGCTGCCCGAACGACTGCATCAAGGCTCACATGCAGGACTTCGGCATTATAGGCATCTGCATGCCCGAGTACGACTACGACCAGTGCATCGGCTGCGAGGCGTGCGTTGATGCATGCCGCCAGAAGGTCACAGGAGCGCTGAGCATGAAGGACGGCAAGGTGGTCAAGGACGACAGGCGCTGCATCGGGTGCGGCGAGTGTGTGCTGGCCTGTCCTGTGGCGGCTTGGACTCGCTCGCCGAAGAAGCTTTTTCGAATGGTGATAATGGGGCGCACCGGGAAGAAGAACCCGCGCCTGGCGATGCCCTTCCTTAACAGGGTGACCGAGGAGGTCGTCCTGAAGGTGGTCAAGAACACCATGAAGTACGTGGACAGGCACATACTGCGCAGCCTGGCGAAGGAGCATATCGGATATATAGTCGACAGGACGGGGTATCCGATCTTCCGCGATGCGGTGCTGGAGGGGGTTGAGCTGAACCCCGAGGCGACGGTGGCAAGGTCGATGAACTGGCCGGGCTACTACACCCTGGACGACGGCAACATGAGGCGAGCGTAGCGGCCCGGTGTCCGGAGCATGTTGAGCGCTTAGCCGATCAGCGAGTGCAGATAGTGACAGAAATCCCTGTAGTTCTTTTCGGCGTTGAAATCAGCCTCCCATCTCCCGCGGGAGGCTCTTCCCATGCTCCTCTTTTCATCATCCGGCGCTTCCAGGAGGGCCTTCAGTTTCTGCGCTATGCCCTCCGCGGTCACGTCACGGGACAAAAGTCCGCGCCCGTTATGATAGTCGACGAGCTCCGAGGTCCCCCCCACGTCTGTCGCTATCGTGGGAATGCCTCGGCTTGAGGCCTCCATGATCGAGACGGGGATCCCCTCCGAGGAGCTGACGTTAAGGAACACGTCCACAGGATTAGAGTCGTAGTATCCTAGGACCTCGCTGTTGGGGATCTCACCTTTAAAGTGGATGTGGACGTTGCTCTTCTCCCTCTCGACGCGGGAGGCCAGCTCCTTCAGCGACGCCATCAGAGGACCGTCGCCGATGTGCGTCCATGAGACAGGAAAGTCGACATGTCTTAGGGCCTGCGCGATAAGGTGAACCCTTTTCACCGGCCTCAAAGATGAGCAGGAGGCGATGCGCGCCACTCCGTCTCCCGAAGGTGCGGCACCAGTCCCCCCGTGTACCCCCAGTCGGAAAGTCCTAAGTTCCGCGTTTGCCGACGCCTCGTACTTGCGCTTCAGGTACTGTGTCCCGTGGTTTGAGACGGGCAGAACGGCGTCCAGACGGGAGAGCAGGTAGTGCTGAAAGGGGCAGTAGTTCAGCGG
>JBAYOX010000170.1:0-4544 GCA_041678025.1 Aminobacteriaceae bacterium | reverse complement strand
CCTCTTAGTCTGAATACTGTCGCTCTAAGGTCTTTCACGGCTGTTTTCGCAACTATCCAGCGCTCGCCTTGCGTCCTCTCCGTCCGAGGTCGGCTCGTTGTGGTACAGGTTCTCGCTGACCCCCCAGCCGAGCATGCGCACCGCGACGATGACCCCCATGCCGATCGCGAGATACTCAGTGAAGAAGCGCCACGCAATCGCGGTCACCCCGGCCATGTTCCAAGGGACCAGCAGGCCGAATACGGCCGCGCCTCCTCCCTCCGCCACCCCGCTAGCCCCGGGAGTGGGGACGAAGTAAAGAAGGAACATGAAGACGGCCTGTGCGAGTATCGCCTGCATGTAGTGGAAGGGAAGCCCCATGGCCGCGATCAGGCACGGCAGGACGGAGAAGATGCACAGAAGGTGCAGGACAGAGAAGAAAACAGCCAGAAGAAAGTACTTAAACCCGCAGGAGAAGAAGAGGCGGAAGTTGAGGTTGTAGTTGTCTATCTCGAGGTTCATCCTGCGAACTATGCGAAGCACGGTCTCGGGCTTGACCACTCCTATTCGTTTCAGCCAGAGAATGAGCACAAGTCCCCATCTTTTTATCAACGCGGGGCGCAGGATGCTGAGGACGATGAGCACCCACGAGATTACGATGAAGACGACGACGTAGGAGAACACGCCCTTGACTAAGAGCTTGCCCTTCAGCAGCTCCGGTTCGATTATTACAGCCAGCGGGACGACGAAGCCCAGGATCAGCAGTGTCAGGAGGGTCCTCGTCAGGGTGATGGCTATTCCCTTGCCGAGCGGCACGTTGTTTTTGTAGAGTACGTAGACCTGGAAGGGGCCTCCGCCGCTCTGCATCGGGGTCACGGCGCATCCGAAGTAGTGCAGCCAAGTCAATAGCACGCCGAAGCGAAAGCCTATCCGCTCCCCCGCTGACTTCGCGAGCGCAATAAACCTGGTAGCATCGCAGCACCAGGCCAGCAGGACAAAGGCAAAGGCTAGCAGGAGCAACCTCCAGTCGGCGTTTATGATCGTCATCCACGTGCCGGAATCAACGCTTGAGAAGAGGACGATCGCACTGACGCCGAATGAGAGGATTAAAAACAGGATTAGTCCTTTACGAAGGGTCAATTCCGGGGTGCCTCCTCACATATCACAATAGTACGTGCGATCGCGCCCGGAATGGCCGTGTTCAAAGGGTATCTCAAAATCTACTGAATCGACTTTCTGCCCATATCAAGAAGGTCCTGCATATAGTGGGCGAGCTTTTGGATCTCGGGGAGCACTCCGGTGCGTATGCGGTACGACAGCTCCAGGTGCTTCCCGCTCTCGATGGACGACGAGGCCTTTTCCAGTTCGGCCACCAGGCTCGTCTTTAGCTCCCCCACTCCGCCGTCGCCGACCTCATTGTCGGAGAGTCCAAGCAGAATCTGACAGTTGTGCATCACCTGCATCGACCACCCGATGCCCTCGGCCGCCTGCTGCAGGAGTCCCAGCCCCTCGGCCGCTCTGTCCTCCTCCAGCATGTCGGCAACTTTTTCCAGCCCTGCAGCCAGGCGCCCCATATATTCAGTGCCGTCTGAGAGCGAGTCCATGACCAGCTCCCGCACAGGCATAGACTCAAAGCGCGCCTCCGCTCCTCCGGAAAGGGCTAGGAAGGCCTCCTCTTCAAGATCCGTGCCGTCGACGGTTATCCTGCCGATCACGCAGCCTCTCCTGGTTATCTCTTCCTTAACTCTGGAATAGATCTCGTCCTTGGAGATGGTCTCCTCGGAAAAGCCCATTTCCTCTCCGTCGATGTATATCCTCATGGCGTCCCTCCTAATACCCTTTATTGGGAGACATTGTACCACGTCTTACATCCAAAGCCGCACGGCGGGTCAAGAACATGAGTTCAACCGCCGATAAGTAAGCGGAGAATAATACCCTTAAACAGGGAGTTGATTAAAGATGTCCGAATACCAATCAACCTTTTCGATCCCCGGCATATCCTCTCAGATAGACTGGGGGGCGATGGCCGACAAACTGCTGGAAAACGCAAGGAAACCTATAGTACTGTGGGAGGCTCAGCAGGACACCCTTGAGTTGAAGATCGGCCTGTTCAACGAATTTTCGGCCGGCCTGAAGACCCTGCGCACAGCGGTTACCCCGCTGAAACTTGATTCAATCTTCAAGGCAAAGACTGCACAGTTCTCTGCGGCCTCCGGCCTCGACCCGGCGGGAATCGTCTCTGCCACGGTGGACGCAAGCGCAGCCATAGCGCGCCACGAGATAGAGGTCATCCAGAAGGCGTTCGCCGAGACTCGCTTCAGCGAGCAGATCTCGACGACTATGGGCGACGCGGACCTGTCGGGACCTAGCACCTTCTCCATCAACGTCGGAGGAAGGCGCGCAGATATAGAAGTGCTCACAAGCGACACACTGAGGACGATCGCCGACAAGATCAACGCCGCCAAGGACTCGACCATCGATCCGGCCACAGGGCAGCCGTACAACGAGGGGCTAGGCGTCGTCGCCACGGTCCTTGACAACCGCCTTGTCCTTAAGAGCCTGAACACCGGCCTGGGCGAGAGGGACGAGGAGTGGAAGGTCAAAAGAGGCACGGGCGATTTCGACAGGCTCGGGTTCACAGCCGCATCGGGCACAGGCTTTACCGTAACGGCCGATAGCGGCGGACCGTTCCTTGAAGGAACAGATTACCGAATCGTCGCCGGCTCCGACCAGATTGAATGGCTGACCCCCAATCGTCCCGCACCAGGAGTAGAGTACACGGTTTCATTCACCGTCGAGTCGAACGCGTTCGCGATAACAGGCGAGAACGAGATTATCGATCTACTGAAGTTAAACGAGAACTCGCCGGAGTACCATATCGCCGCCCAGGACGCCGAGTTCAGAGTCGACGGCCTTCTGATAAAACGGTCTTCCAACGAAGTCAACGACCTGCTCGAAGGAGTCAAACTCTCGATCAACGGGCCCGGAACTGTGATAATGGATATCACCCAGGACGCCGAGCAGGCGGTCAACGCGATGAAGGACTTCGTCGATGCGTACAACGACGTAATGGATTGGATAAATATACGGCTGTCCGAGAGTTCCCAGAAGGATAAAGACGACGACTTCTCGAAGAAGTTCGGGCTATTGCACGGCAACTCGATGCTGTGGCAGAGCAAATCGCAGCTGCGAATGCTGGTGACAAACCCCATACTGTCTAAATTCACTCAGAAGACCGGTCACACGATCCTCGGATCCATGGCCTCCCAGGGCCTTTCGGGCAACTCCTCTTTCCAGGTCACGGTCGGCGTGCGTACGGCAAATATCGAGATCACTCCGTCTGACACTCTCAGCAGCATAGCGTCGAAGATCAACAACTCCTACGAGATGACCCACGACCCGGAGGGACGAGTCTACCCCATTCCCATGGCCAGCGCCAAGGTAGTGAACAATCAGTTGGTCATCGAGGCCTCTTCCGGACGAAAGTTCTCACTCGCGGGCAGCAGCGAAGCGCTTGAGGCCATTGGCCTGGGCACCCCATTTACACTTCTGTCGCAGATCGGTCTATCTACGGAGAGCGTCGACTACGGCAAGAGCGGGAAACTCGAGTTTGACCAGAATAAATTCATGGAAGCCCTCAGGAACGACCCGGACTCTGTGGCCGCCCTGATGACAACTGCTGCGGGACAGGTTGACGAATACATCGAGAGCATGGTCAGCACCACGCAACAGGAAATCGGCACCGCTTCAGTCCCCAAGGGAAGGATCTCGAGCCAGATTTTCTCTTATCAGTCAGAGATAACCCTGATCGACAAGCGCATCTCCGACCTTGAGAGGCGTCTTGAGGTGAGGGCTCGCGGCCTTTACGAATCGTTCGCAAGCGCGGAGGTGCGCCTGGCCGAATTGCAACAGCAAGCATCCTGGCTCTCCTCGGTGATAGCCCAGCTACAAGCCAAGGGGAGCTAGAAAAACTCCGTAAATCTGCGGAGCAGGACACCCAATTGATGCAGAAAATCCGACCGGGTTAACCCGGTCGGATTTTTATTTTCTGTCGTCGTTGTCGAGGAGTTGCGCCAGTGTGTCGGGGGAGATCTGGGCGAAGCCTATTCGCCAAGCGAGGATGGCGGCCTGTGTCCTGTTGCGCAGGTCCAGCTTTTTCAGCACATGGCTGACGTGGTTCTTCACCGTCTTCTCCGAAAGGACCATGCTGACGGCTATTTCGCTGTTGCCGAGTCCCTGGGAGAGCCAGTACAGTATCTCCTTCTCTCGAGATGTAAGCTCGTAGAGCTGATCGTTGTCCTCTTTTCTTCGTGAGTAGGAGGTGAGAAGCCTGCCGGCGACTCGCGGGTCAACGTACGGCTGCCCTCTTGCGGCCGAGCGGATCGCCGACAGCAGTTCGACTTTGCCGGATGCCTTCAGCACAAAACCAAGCACACCCGCCGCCGACAGGGCAGACAGGCAGTCCTCATCGTCATAGGCGCTTATGGCCACGAACTTTATATCGTGAGGAGTCCTGTTGAGCTCCCTGATCAGTTGAATTCCGTCCACCTTGGGCATGTTGATAT
>JBAYOX010000169.1:0-4558 GCA_041678025.1 Aminobacteriaceae bacterium | reverse complement strand
GCTTCCGGAGGGAGTAGAGATGGTGCTTCCCGGTGACAACGCCACATTTGAAGTAGATCTGATAGTGCCCATAGCGATGGACACCGGTCTCAGATTCGCGGTCCGCGAGGGTGGCCACACAGTCGGCGCCGGAGTGGTGACCGAGATAATAGAGTAAGATCATCTGGCAGAACCAGGAGGAGTTTTTTTAATGGCAGATATTGTGGGTATGCAGTGCACGGAGTGCAAAAGAAGAAACTACAGCACGACCGTGAACAAGAAGAAGCAGTCGAAGAAACTGGAGCTCAATAAGTTTTGTAAATGGTGTGGGAAACACACCTTGCACAAAGAAGGGAAGTAGTGTAGAATACACTCTGCTTGCAGGTCCGTAGCTCAATTGGCAGAGCACTGGTCTCCAAAACCGGGGGTTGCAGGTTCGAGTCCTGCCGGGCCTGCCATTTTTTTATTGTCCAAAATAGATAGGAGGCAGAGGTTGTGGGAAGTGTCCTCACCTTCGTTAGAGAAGCCAGGGCTGAGCTTAAAAAGGTCACCTGGCCGGGAAAACAGCAAGTATGGTATTCGACAATCGTTGTGATTGTCTTCACCCTTCTCGTTTCAGCCTATCTGGGTCTGGTGGATATGTTGCTGACGGGAATATTTTCAAGGATCTTCAGATAAACGCCCGCTGCCGATCCAGGCAGTTTGAAACCAGGATTGTTCGAGAGATCGGCAGGGAGGTGAGGGGGCTGCGAAACCCCCTTTAACGCATGGATAGCAATAAAGAACGCCGCTGGTATATAGTACAGACCTATACTGGGTACGAAAACCGCGTACAAGAAAATATTAAACAGCGAATCGCGACGATGGGCATGGAGGACAGCATCTTCAGCGTCCTGGTTCCTGTTGAGACGAGGATGTCCGTAAAGGACGGGAAGAGCAAAAAAGTCACACGAAAGCTTTTCCCGAGCTATGTACTTGTTGAGATGTGCCTGAACGACCAGTCGTGGTACGCTGTACGCCATACCCCTGGCGTGACAGGTTTTGTAGGCTCCGGAAACCATCCTATTCCCCTTACCGAAAAAGAGGTAAAGGACATAATGGGCAAAGTGGATAAGGATCAGGTAAAGCCCAAAATAGAGATAAACTTGCGACCAGGAGACGTGGTCAGAGTGAAGTCTGGCCCCTTCGAGGGCCAGGCAGGGCCGGTAGTGGAGATATTCCCAGAGAAGGGGAAGGTCAAGTTCTCAGTCACGGTCTTTGGTCGTGAGACGTCTGTCGAAACTGACTATACAGAGCTGGAGAAGCTCTGACACATAGATAATTGAAAGGCCCCGGGTTCTGACGAGGAGCGGATACGACTCCGACTCCCATAAAATGTCGTGCGTGGGTCGCTTTTCGGCAATGAGAGGAGAAATATACGAATGGCGAAAAAGGTAATAGGGGAGATCAAACTGCAGTTGCCCGCAGGAAAGGCGACGCCTGCGCCTCCTGTTGGCCCGGCTTTGGGCCAGCATGGAGTCAATATCATGGAGTTCGTTAAGCAGTTCAACGCGAAGACCGCCGACGAGGTCGGCCTGATAATACCGGCCGTGATCACCGTTTACGCGGACAGGAGCTTCACGTTCGTGCTGAAGACTCCCCCCGCGAGCGTACTTCTGAAAAAGGCCGCGGGGCTTGAATCTGGCTCCGGAGAGCCGAACAAGAAGAAGGTCGGTTCCGTTCCCAGGGCCAAGGTCAAGGAGATCGCAGAGCTTAAGAAGGTCGACCTTAACTCGTATGATGTCGAGGCGGCGATGAGAATGGTCGAGGGTACCGCGCGCTCGATGGGTATCGAAATAGTCGACTAGGGCCTTTACGGAAGCTTATCACGTGGGAGGCCTTTACAGGCCGCATGACCACAGGGAGGGAAAGAGATGACAAAGCTTTGCAAGAGATTGGTAGAGGCGCACAAGAAGATCGAAGAGGGACGTCAGTACGCCCTTAAAGAGGGGATAGCTCTCTTCAAGGAGACCGCTACCGCGAAGTTCGACGAGACGATGGAGATTCACATCCGCTTGGGAGTGGACCCCAGACACGCGGATCAGCAGGTTCGCAGCACGGTCGTGCTTCCTCACGGCACGGGAAAGACCAAGAAGGTACTCGTCCTGGCCATGGGAGAGAAGATAAAAGAGGCGGAGGAAGCGGGGGCGGACATCGCTGGCGGAGAGGATCTGGTGACCAGGATCTCCGGAGGATGGCTTGATTTCGATGCGGTAATAGCCACCCCCGATATGATGAAGTCCGTAGGACGCCTCGGAAAGGTTCTTGGGCCGCGCGGGCTGATGCCGAGCGCCAAGACCGGCAGCGTGACCTTCGACATAGCAGACGCTGTGAAGGAGGTAAAGGCCGGAAAAGTTGAGTTCCGTGTTGACAAATCCGCAATAGTCCATAATGCGATCGGAAAGAAAAGCTTTACCGACGAGCAGCTTTTCGACAACGCCAGGACGCTTCTTCAAGCCGTCCTGAAGGCGAGGCCTGCCTCGGTAAAGGGGTCGTATGTAAAGAGCGTATCGCTCGCGTCATCGATGGGGCCCGGAATTAAGATAGACGTTGCCGCGGCGCAGAAAGAGATAGCTGGAATAGAGTAAAGCTCCAGGCGAACCTAACTGAATACGGCCTCTAACTAAAGACAGCGGGTTCCCAAGGGAAGAATGGCGCCGCCGCCCGCCGAGGTTTAAGGAGATTCCAAGCTGCACTTTGTGTTGCTTCGATGCCTAAACCCGAGCCCAGGCGCCCGGGTTTTATTTTTTGTTTAAGGAGGTGAGTATATGCCGTCACAACAGAAGTTCGAAGTGGTGGACGACCTGAAAGAACGTCTTTCACGTGCCCAGGCGATATTTGTCTGCGAGTACAGGGGGATGAACGTCGCCCAGATAACAGCTCTTCGCTCACAGGTCCGTGCAGCGGGGGGAGAGATGAGGGTCGCGAAGAACACTCTGGTTCGCATCGCCATGGAGGAGCAGGGTTTCACCGGCTTTCCGGACGATATAGCATTCGGACCCAACATCTTCGCGCTATCGTACGGGGACCCGGTGCCAGTTGCTAAGGCCCTCAAAAACGTAGCGAAGGATCGCGCCAACAAGTTCTTCAAGATCAAGGGAGGAGTCCTCGAAAAGACCCTGCTGAACATGGACCAGGTCATGGCCCTTGCGGACCTGCCGTCGAAGGACGTCCTGATCGAACAGGTCGTACGCACCATCGCAGCGCCCATCGCGGGCCTGCTCACGGTGCTCTCCGGTCCTGCAAGAGGACTGGTCACGTGCCTCGACCAGATCAAGGAGCAGAAAGAAAAAGTCGCCTAGTCTTAATAAGCTTGACAAGACAGCACCAGTAAATATCTAAGGAGGAAATACAATGACCCGCGATGAAATGATTCAGGCTATAGAGAACATGACCGTCCTTGAGCTCTCAGAGCTAGTGAAGGCCCTTGAAGATAAGTTCGGAGTCTCCGCTTCCGCACCCGCCATGGCGATGCCCATGATGGCCATGGCAGGCGCTCCGGCAGCAGCCCCCGAGGATGAGAAGACAGAGTTCGACGTCGTCTACAAGGGCCCCGGTGCCAACAAGATCAACGTGATCAAGGTGGTCCGCGAGCTCACCGGCCTTGGACTCAAGGAGGCCAAGGAGCTCGTCGACAACCCGCCCAAGGCTGTCAAAGAGGGCGTCACGAAGGAAGAAGCCGAAGAGGTCAAGAACAAGCTCGCCGAGGCCGGTGCCGACGTCGAGGTTAAGTAGTCGGCTGAACCAATCTGCTATACTTGAGACGGCGCTTTTGCGCCGTCTTTTTTAATTATGGAGGAGGACGCTTTGATAGACTGCCATGTACACGTGTATCCGCCCGAGGTGATCAGGGAAGCTGCTGCAATAGGTGAAAAAGAACCGTACTTCGCCCTGCTCTCCGGCGGAAAGGTGCATAAATGGGCGACGACCGAGGATGTAATATCCGCCATGGACAGGGATGGAGTTGACGTGTCGTGGATCTTCGGGTTCGCCTTCAAAGACCCCGGACTGTGCGCTCTGTGCAACGACTACGTAATCGAAGCTATCAGAAGACACCCTGAACGTCTGAAAGGCCTGGCCGTCGTCAACCCGCTCGCGCCGGGCATGGAAAAAGAGGTCTTCAGATGCAAAGAGAACGGGCTTTCAGGAGTGGGAGAGCTCTTCCCGGGAGGGCAGGGCTTCGACATCTCCGACGAGGCGCAGACGCGAAAACTGGTGGGAGCGGCCTCCGAGGCAGGGATGTTCCTTCTTTTTCACACGGCCGAACCAGTAGGACACGACTATCCTGGCAAGGGTAGCACCGGCCCTGCGGAGGCAGCCGAATTCTGCGCCAACCATCCGGAGCAAAGGGTTGCCTTCGCTCACTTCGGGGGCGGACTGTGGATGTACGAGCTTATGCCCGAGATGAAAAAAGTCCTCTCGAACGCATATTACGATACCGCCGCCTGGCCCTGGCTCTATGAACCATCTCTGATACGCGCCATCTCATCGGCGGGCGTCATAGACAAGATCCTATATGGCTCGGACTTCCCCATCCTCT
>JBAYOX010000168.1:0-4564 GCA_041678025.1 Aminobacteriaceae bacterium | reverse complement strand
GGCAATGTGCAGGATAATACAGTCGGAGGGGCTTGGGCTGGATCTGGTCTCAGGAGGCGAGCTGTTCGTCGCACGGGCCGCGGGCTTCCCTCTGAAAAAAGCTTTCCTGCATGGCAACGGCAAGACAGTGGAGGAGCTCTCGCTGGCTCTGTCGGCGGGGGTGGGTCGCATAGTTGTGGACAGTCTGTCGGAGCTTGAGGCGCTTGAGAGGGAGGCGGCGTCTTTGAACATGGTCGCCTCGATACTTCTGAGGGTCTCCCCCGGAGTCGATCCGCATACCCACAAGCATATAATAACAGGGCACTCCGGTTCGAAGTTCGGCTTTCCCGTAGCCGGCGAGTCCCTGAACGAGGCGGTCGGGCGAGCGATAAGGTCTGAGAATATTTCCTTGAAGGGCTTTCATTTTCACATCGGCTCGCAGATTTTCGAGAAGGACTCTCACGTGATGGCGGTCGAGATTATCACGAGGAGGATGGCGAAGTTCAGCCGGGATTTCGGCCTGGTGACGGAGGAGCTGAACATGGGGGGCGGCTTCGGAGTTGACTTCTCGCCGGAGGGAAGGACCCCGAGGATAGAGGAATTCACAGATCCGATGATGAACTGTCTGGAGGACTGCTGCCGTTCTCACGGAATCAAGCGGCCTTTCGTTACGATAGAGCCGGGGCGATGGATAGTCTCCGAGGCGGGAGTGACCCTCTACTCGGTGCAGACGGTAAAAAAAGTCGGCGGGCTCGTTTACGTAGCTGTGGACGGAGGAATGACCGACAACCCCAGACCAGCACTGTACGGGGCGAAGTACAGCGCCGTCGCAGCCTGCAGGATGAACGAGGAGGCTACGGAGAAGGTAACTCTTGCAGGCAAGTGTTGCGAGTCAGGCGACATCCTGGTGGAGGGAATGGCGACCCCTCCGCTTGATAGAGGAGATCTTGTGGCCGTGCTGAACACGGGTGCTTACAACTTCTCGATGGCGAGCAACTACAACAGGCTGCCTCGGCCAGCGGTAGTGCTGGTGAGCAATGACAGGGCGGATGTCATAGTCGCACGCCAGAGTTACGATGATCTGATTCAAGGGGAGAGCATCCCCGACCACCTGGCTTAATCAGGCCGTGCCCGGAATGGGCGGCCTGCGGTAACAAAATACAAGCAGGAGGAGGTATGAAGAGTAATGAGGAAGATTTTTGCGTCGCTTTGTGTTATGACGCTGCTCGCTTTCGCGGGTTCGGCGTCGGGAGAGGGGATTATCAGGATAGGTCACACAGTGTCGCTGACCGGAGGGGCCTCTATGTGGGGTCAGTCCGAGGCCAGAGCGCTTGACATGCTGGTGAAGAAGATCAACGACGCGGGTGGGGTGCTGGGCAGGCAGATCGAGTTTGTTCGCTACGACAACAGGAACGACGGGGTGGAGTCTGTCAATGTGGCCAGGCGTCTTGTTACCGACGGCGTCGTGGCCGTGATCGGGCCGGCGCAGAGTGGAAACGCGATCGCATCGGCACCGGTCTTCGAGAGGGCGCAGATACCGATGGTCGTAACGACCGCGACCAACCCCTACGTGACGATAGACCAGCGTACTGACGCAGTCCGCCCGTTTGCCTTCCGCCCCTGTTTCATCGACCCCTTTCAGGGGACGGTGGCGGCCCGTTTCGCGATAACTGACCTCGAGGCGAGGAAGGGGGCCGTTCTGTACGACGTCGGCTCCGACTACGGGCAGTGGCTGGCCCGCTACTTCGAGGAGGCGTTCGTCGCCAAGGGCGGCGAGATAGTTGCAAGGGAGGCTTTCAGGACCGAGGAGCTCGACTACCGCGCTCAGCTGGGGAAGATCAAGGAGCTCGCTCCTGACGTCATATTCATTCCCACCAGCCAGAAGGAGGCCGCGATGGCGGCGAAGCAGGCGCGCGACCTTGGCATAGAGGCGGTCCTGCTCGGCACTGATAACTGGGGCAGCCCCGACCTGATCGAGCTGGGCGGCAGCGCGATCGACGGCGGTTACTTCGTCAACCTGACAGACCTGGCGGACCCGGATATCCAGGAGTTCGTCGAGGAGTACAAGGCCGCCTTCGGCGAGGAGCCGGTGCTCCCCAACCCGGTAATGGCCCAGGACGCGCTGCTTATGATAGTGGACGCCCTCACCAGAGCGGGAAGCGAGGATGGAGAGGCGCTTGCCGAGGCCCTGGCGAACATCAGCGATCTGAAGGTCACCAGTGGAGTCCTCACGGTTGATCCGGCGGACCACAACCCGCTGGACAAGCCTGCCGTTATTCAACAGGTGGACGTCCCCAACGCCACCTTCAAGTTCGTCAAGAAGTACGTTTCAGTAGAGGATTAAGCAAATCATGGGGCGGGGGCAGAAGCCTCCGCCCTAACAAAGAAAGTGTGAGCCGTATTGTTCCTTCAGACTCTGATAACGGGCCTCTCGATCGGGGGCATATACTCGCTGATGGCGGTGGGCTACTCTCTGGTCTTCAGCGTGCTGAACTTCAGCAACTTCGCACACGGCGCGGTGATCATGCTCGGAGCTTATGTGGGGCTCGCCCTGGCCACCAGGTTCAGCCTTGGGCTGGGCCTCGTGCTGGCCGGAAGCGTTGCAGGAGCCGGGATAATCGCCGTGATCAACGAGCGCCTGGCCTACTCCAGTCTCAGAAGGAGAAAGGCCCCCTCCCTCTACCTGATGATAAGCGCAATGGGATGCTCGGTATTCCTTGAGAACATGGTTTATGCGACTATCGGTTCCCGCTTTTACGCTTTCCCGGAGTTCTTCGGCCGGCAGGTCGTCAACCTTTGGGGGAGCAGCCTTAGCCTGCTTGATCTGAGCGCCTTCCTCTTCTCCATCCTGGCAATATGGGCGCTACACCTGTTCATCGGACGCACCAAAACCGGAATAGCAATCCGGGCGGGCGTGTCCGACATGACGATGTGTTCGTTGATGGGGGTCGATCTTGACAGACTGATCTCCGTGGTCTTCCTGCTGGCCGGAGGGTTCGCCGGGATAGCGGGGGTCTTCCTCGGGATAAAATACCTGGTCTACCCGACGATGGGGTGGGTGACCAACAAGGCTTATATAGCGGCGGTGATAGGAGGGCTTGGCAGCCTGCCAGGAGCGCTCGCCGGAGGCCTGATCCTCGGGGTGGTGGAGACCTTCGTGTCAACCTACGTGTCCAGCGTGATGCGGGATGTGTTCAGCTTCTCCCTGCTCATCGCCTTCCTGGTGATGAGGCCGGACGGACTGTTCGGCAGAAGTGGAGAGGAGAAGGTCTGATATGGACTACATCCTCTCGATCGTCATACTCGGCGGGATAAACATGGTCGCGGTGCTAGGGCTCTCAATCTTCACGGGCTTTACCGGGCTCTTCTCCCTGGGACACGCCGCCTTCGTCGCGGTGGGGGCGTACACATCGGCCATCCTGACATACTACTACTATGTGAACTACTACCTCGCGCTGGCTGCGGGCGCGGTGGCAGCGGGAGCGGTAAGCCTGATAATTGGCGCGCCTACCCTGCGGGCGAAGCTGCGAAGCGACTACTTCGCCATCGCCGTGCTAGGCTTCGGAGAGGCGCTTCGCGTGCTGCTGGAGAACCTGGAGATCACGAACGGTGCGCGGGGACTGCCCGGGATAGACAGCTTCACGACCCTGCCGGTGGTATTGACTTGCCTTGTCGGAGGGGTGCTGGTGGCGAGGAACTTCCTGCGCTCCCGCTGGGGGGCGGCCTGCATCGCAATTCGCGAGGATCATGTGGCTGCTGAGACGGCGGGGGTGCGCCTCTTTCGCACGCGCCTGCTGTCGCTCGTCGTCAGCGCGGTCTACTGCGGCCTGTCGGGAGGGCTGCTGGCTCACTTCCTGTCGTTCATTCAGCCTCAGATGTTCACTCTGGTACAGTCCACTCAGCTGCTGGCGGCGGTGATAGCCGGAGGCATGGGCAGCCTATCCGGGCCGCTGATAGCCTCTTTCGTCTTCATAGCCCTGCCGGAGGCGCTCAGGGTGGCGCAGATGTGGCGCCTCGTGGCCTACGGCCTTCTGCTGGTTCTGATAATGGTCTTCCGTCCGCAGGGGCTTCTTGGTTACTCGGAGCTGTCGTCCCTTTTCCGAAGAGGGGTCGTCAGGGAGGGGGAGAGGCGCTTATGAACGGTTCGAGGGCGCTTCTTTCCGTCTCGTGCCTGACGAAGGATTTCGGCGGCATCAGAGCTGTCGACTCGCTGTCGTTCGACGTTGAGGAGGGCTCTATAACAGGGATCATCGGCCCCAACGGCGCAGGAAAGACCACGGTGTTCAACCTGGTCACGGGCCTGTGCAGGCCGACCTCCGGCACAGTAAGGTTCCGAGGCGCGGAGATAGGCGGCAGGCGTCCGGATGCTATCGTGCGAGAGGGTATAGCCAGGACATTCCAGAATATCCGGCTGTTCAACCGGCGGACCTGTCTCGATAATGTGTTGACACCGTTCTTTCAGAGGGAGAGATGCAGCTTCACCGGTGCGCTGCTGGGGCTTCCGGGAGCGCGGAGGCTCGAGCGCGAGCTGGCGGACAGGGCTCATTCGCTGCTAAGGACCCTTGGCCTGGAGGAGTATGCCCGC
>JBAYOX010000167.1:0-4597 GCA_041678025.1 Aminobacteriaceae bacterium | reverse complement strand
TCGTACTGCAGTGTGAAGCCAACCACGTCGAAGCGGTTTAACGGGACGGCGCTCTCAATGGACGCAAGGGGGCTGTCCGCCAGACGCATCTTCTCCTCAAGGTCGGTCCATGGGCAGTAGACCCGGTCGGCGTCGCCACGGGGAAGGCTCTTGAGCAGGTAGTAGAGGATCTGAAAGCCGAGATAGCTCATACCTATCTCGTAGACGTCAGGGAAAGCCAGGCAAAAACGCACCGCATCCCCCTCCTTCGGGGGTATGCGGCCATACTCGCACCCGGCGTACCGCGACGAACGTTTTACGTCGGCCAGAAGCGGCCACATCCCATCGTCGTACTCCAGGCTGGTCGACCTCCAGGCTTCCTGTCGCGGCAAAAACAAAGTGTACGGCTCTTCGCGAGCCCAAAGGTTGCCCATAAAAAAGCCTACACCTCCAATGATTCTCGTCGGGCCTAAAGCTCGCGAGGGTTATTTATAGCTCTTAAGCGTGGAGATGTAGACGCTCTGGGCAAGGCCCAGGGCGAAGGAGAAGGAGAGGAGAGAGCTGCCTCCGTAGCTTATAAGCGGAAGGGGCAGGCCAGTTATCGGCAGAAGCCCCATGCTCATGCCCACGCTCTGAACCACCTGGAACCACAACCACGCCGACACTCCGGCGATAAGGACCTTTGCGCGCAGGTCCTTGGTGCGCAGCCCGGCGTCTATAATTCGCCATATGATGAGGCCGAAGAGCAGGAGGAGGACCAGCGCCCCCACAAATCCAAACTCCTCGGAGAAGACTCCGAAGATGAAGTCGGTGTGCGGCTCCGGCAGGAAGCGCAGCTTGCTCTGTGCCCCTCCCATGAACCCCGCTCCGAAAAGCCCGCCCGAGCCCACTGCGATGCGCGACTGGATTGCGTTGTACCCCGCGCCGAGAGGGTCGCTCCAAGGATCGATGAAGACTCGAATCCTGGCCTTCTGGTACTCCTTGAGAAAGCGCCAGGCGAACGGCATCAGCATCATCGCGGAGACCACCAGTCCCGACGGATACCTCGCCGGTGCGCCCGCAACCACGATGGCGACGAAGATTATCACGCCGCATACCAGGGCGCTCCCGGCATCCGGCTGCAACACCACCAACACCATAGAGACTCCCGGCAGCATCAATGCGCCCAGGAATGAGAGCGGATTCACCGGAGGGTAGCGGCACAGGTGCTTCGCAAGGACCAGCACGAGCGAGATCTTCACGAACTCCACCGGCTGAAAACGGAAGAAGCCCAGATCTATCCAGCGCTGAGAGCCCTTCACATTCAGGCCGACGACCATCAGGACAAGCAGTAACGCCAGGGAGAGCCCGTACAGCAAGTATGCCTCCTGCAGGAACTTCTCGTAGCCGATCTTAATCGTGACCAGGAAGGCCGCAGCCGAGAGCAGGCCCCACAGGAGCTGGCGCGCGGCGAAGGTGCCTCCCCTGCCATCCAGCCCCGCCCCCGCGCTGAAGATCGAGAGGACTCCGAGGCCGAACAGGACAAGGGCCGGAATCAGCTGTATCTTGTCAAGCCCCGCCAGCTTCTCGCCGTATGTGCGAACGTTCTCTTCCATAATGTCTCCCGGTCAGTCCAAACAGGACTGCTCGTCAACAGGACACCCTACAGCGGTTTCCCGTTCTGAAGCGAGGCCACCCCGCGCTTGATGCGGAGGACGGGTATGTTGGCTACGAAGGCCACAGACCTGTCCGCCCTGTCGAAGTCCATCTCAATGCGGGAAGTATCGATGTCCATATACCTTGTTATCACCGCGATCATGTCGCTTCGCAGCCCCTCCAGCATCTCGGGTGATATGTCCGATCTATCGTGGATCAGTACAATCTGAAGCCGTTCCTTCGCTATAGATTTCGAGCCGGTGGAGCCGAACAGTTTCTTTAAAAAACCCATCCCCCATTACCTCATTTCCGTCAGACTTTGATCCCGAAGAGCCTTCGGAGGCCTGAGAGAAACCCCCTGTCGCTATCATCTTCCAACTTCGGGAAGGGAACATCCTCTCCGGTGATGCGCGCCGCGATCCTCTTGAAGGCGAGGGCCGCAGGGGAGCTGTCGGAAAAGGTCAGCGGCTCGCCGCGGTTGGACGACTTCACGACACTGTCATCCTCGGGCACGATCCCGACAAGGCCTATAGCGAGGATGTCCAGCACGTCGTTCACGTCCAGCATCTCTCCTTCGCGTACCATGTTGGGCCTGATCCTGTTGACCACAAGGCGTATCGGCGACTTGCGCATGTTCTCCAGAAGGCCTATGATCCTGTCCGCGTCGCGGACCGACGACACCTCGGGCGTGGCGATCACTATCGCCTCATCAGCGCCGGAAGCGGCGTTCTTGAAGCCGCTCTCTATGCCCGCTGGGCTGTCGATCAGGACAAAATCGAAGTCCTGCCTTAGAAGGCCGCACAGCTCGTCCATCTGCTCCGCGGAGACAGCGTCCTTGGTGCGAGTCTGGGCGGCGGGCAGAAGAAAGAGATTGTCTACCCGCTTGTCCCTGACCAGGGCCTGGTTCAGCCGGCAGTTCCCCTCCAGGACGTCTATGAAGTTGTAGACGATCCTGTTCTCAAGCCCCATCGCCGCATCAAGATTCCTTAGGCCGATGTCTCCGTCAACCGCCACCACCTTATAGCCAGACCGTGCGAGCGCCACGGACAGGTTGGACGTGGCGGTCGTCTTGCCCACCCCTCCTTTTCCGGAGGTTATCACGATAATACGAGAATCCACAGCCAGATCTCTCCTTCCATCACAGTCGCCCCCTCCGGGACGACGCCCGGATGCTACAGCTTCAATTCCCTCACTACGAGGGAGTCGTTTTCAAGACTTATCATCACTGACTTGCCCCACCACTCCATTTCGCTTCCGAGCGTCGAGCAGAGCTTGCCGCCGAGGCGGAGCTGCCTTGCCTCGAACTGGCCGGCCGAGATGCAGAACTGGCCGCCGTGCATTCCTGCGTGAACCACACCCTTTAACCGTCCACGGACGAAGACGTTTCCGGTGGCGCATATCTCCGCACCCTCGTTCATATGCCCCAGGAGAACGACGTCCCCGTCGTGCTCCACCCTCTGGCCGGACCTCAAGGATTGCATCAGCACCAGGGAGTTTGATGCGCCTGTCTTTCGTTCCACCCTCTCCGAGCTGGGCTCCCCCGTCAAGAAGCCGGACGAGCGCAGAAACTCAAGTGTATCCGCGTTGTAGGACATCCAGGACAACACCCGAAACGCCCCGGTCCATACGAATTCGGACAGAAGCCTGAGCATAAAAGACCGGTCAAGAATCCTCCCCTGCAGATCCAGCACCACCCCTATTCCGCGAGCGAGGCGCGCAGCATCCCCTGAGAAGTGAAGTAACTCCTCGAGAAGAGCGTCATCTGACATATCCTCCGGCAGAATCATGCGGACTCCGTAACCGGTGCCCTTCAGAATTATCTCCGGGCCTCCGTCACGTTCGGGAAAGTTGTTGCGGTCTTCTAGGGAATCCATGTTCTCCGCCACTCTGACTCCTCCTTCGGAAATCATTATAACGGCTATGCGCCGCACTTAGCCACAGATTGCAAACCGCCCGGGCAAAAGCGTGCTCAGGGCTGTTTCACCCTGGACGAGGGAACCAGGAGGTAGGAGAGCAATTCTCCCACTATGGGTGATGCCACCGACCCTCCGTGCAGTCCGCCCTCCAGCATGGCGACCGCGACGTATTTCGGATTCTCCATCGGGGCGTATCCGACGAACAGAGCATGGTCCGCGCCGTGGGCGTTCTGCGCCGTTCCGGTCTTCCCCGCCACTGTTATGCCGAAGCTGCCTGCGCGCTGCGCCGTTCCCCTGCGGACGACGAAGTCCAGCCCCTTGCGGATAATATTGATATAGGCAGGGGGTATGTTCAAGTCCTGAGAGTGTTTGGGCGCAATCTCCGTAAGCCTTGGTCTGACCACCTTTCCGCCGTTTGCGATTACGGCGTATAGTGTAGCGAGCTGAATGGGCGTAGTAAGCAGGAATCCCTGCCCGATAGAGTAGTTTACCGTGTCTCCCTTGTACCACGCCTCTTTGAAGCGCGCCTTCTTCCACTCCGGGCCAGCTATCACCCCCGAAGCCTCCCCCGGCAGGTCGATCCCCGTGGGCTTCCCGAGACCGAGCAGGTCGGCCCATTTTAGCAGCTTTGTTATCCCAACCTTCAGTCCGACCTGGTAGAAGTAGATATCGCAGGAGTACTGAAGGGCGGTCAGCAGGTTCATCCCACCGTGGCCGGTGCGCTTCCAGCAGCGGAAGACCCGGTTTCCCAGGGTGAAAGCACCACTGCATGAGAAGACTGTGGAGGGGGAGACCTCTCCCTCCGCCAAGGCTGCCAGCCCTACGAGCGCCTTGAAGGTCGACGCGGGCGGGTAAAGGCCGGCGATGCTCCTGTCAAGCATGGGCTTTTGCGGGTCGTTGACCAGGGCGTTCCACTCCGTGGCCGACACACCCCAGGAGAGGGGGTTGTTGTCGTAGGACGGCGAAGAGGCCAGCACCAGCACATCCCCGTCGTGTACGTCCATCACCACCAGGGCGCCGCGGCGGTCCTTCAGCAGGTCGGAGGCAAGCCTCTGCGCGCCGAGGTC
>JBAYOX010000166.1:0-4611 GCA_041678025.1 Aminobacteriaceae bacterium | reverse complement strand
TCTCGTCGGCAGCGCTCACCGCCATTGCCTCCGGCGTCGCCGGAAGCACGGGGGAACCATACTCCCTGCAACCGTGATGGCTGACTATAATATGGCCAAGGGCAAGAAAGATGCGTTCGTCCAGCCCGAACTCTCTAGCCATGGACTCGAACCTGCCGTAGCCGATGGCGATATGGTCGTGAAAGGTCCCGGCGACCGTCATCACCGGCACTGGGGTCAGCCTGTAGGACTCTACCTTGCCAAGATCGTGAAGCAGAGCCCCTGCTATGGTGATCGCCACATCCGCCGCGTAACCGCCGTTTTTCGCAGCCTCGACTATGCCCTTTGCAGTCCTGGCTACGGCGATGGTGTGCTCTAGAAGTCCGCCGACGTATGCGTGATGATGAGAGACTGCGGCCGGGCAGGTGCTGAACGCTTCCCACAGGTTCTTCTCGAAAAAGACGAAGTTAAGGAAATCTCCCACCGGACCGGTGCACTCGTCTATCAGTCCGGAAAACTCCTCTTTCAGGGTCTCCTCGGGGACTGGAGAGCGCTGTACGAATCGGTGAGGAGGGTACTCCGTCTGGTTCATCAGAGAGACAGCGTTGAAGTTGTACTGCTGCTGCCCTCTGAACTCGGTCACCTGCCCCGCAAGCCCGACCGTCTTTCCGACCAGGTCCTTGAACGCCTCGTACTCGGCCGGCTCCCTGACCTGCTGCGGGTCGGCCCTTCGGTCCCACCACTGCGCGCTCGACCAGGCCTTGCCCTCGATAACCCCGTCCGAGTCCATCACTCCGAGGTCCCAGTAGTGCTTGCCGTTTTTATCCTTCTTCACGGACGACCTCGTAACTACTGCGAGCACCTTGTATTTGTCGTCCTTCGCCATTCCCTTTATCTCTCTGGTGGTGTAAAGCTGCTGTTCTTCCATTGAATCACCTCTTGCAAAAGCGTCAAGCGCCGAATTTTTCAAGCCTGCGCGCGTGCGCGAGCATCAGTCCAAGCAGTTTTTTGGCCTCTATTCTGCCGCCGGAGCCCGTAGCGCATTCGCCCTCTCCGAAGGAAGCGGAGAGTCCCCTCCTGACATAATCGCTGCTAAGCAGGAAGGGGACAGGGTGCCACGAATGCCCGCTCATAAGGCTTGGGGTACTGTGATCTCCTGTTATTACCAGAACGTCCGGCGAGAGGTCCAACAGACGGGGGAGCAGTCTATCCACCCTCTCGACGACCTCTCTCTTCCCCCCGAAGTCCCCGTCCTCCCCGCGACTGTCGGTGTACTTGACGTGGACGTAGAAGTAGTCGTAGTCGTCGTAAACACGTGCAACCGTGTTGAAGAGCTCCTCCAATCCCTCTCCGGCATCGACCACGCTCATGCCGACGAGCTTCGCCAGTCCTCTGTACATCGGATAGGAGGCCACCGCAACAGGCTTAATCCTGTAAAGATCGGGCATCAGCGGCACGTCCGGCGCTGAGGAAAAACCCCTGAGGAGACATCCGTTCGCCGGAGAATCACCCTTTAGCACATCCGCCACCTTCCCGATGAACGAGTTGGCGACTTGTGCCATCTTATCGGCCAACGGCGTGCTCGCCTGCGCGAGTCTCATCGGCACTCCCTCCGCCTGCGGGTCGGCATCGGAGACATCTTCCGAGAGCCCATCCCCCGAGAAGACCACTACAAACCTGTGCTCTTTTCCAGGGTACAGGGTTACCTTGACACCGTCGATCTCTTTAATCGAACCGGCTAGCTTCTCCACCACAAGCGCGCTCTTCTCCGTGGCGATCCGTCCCGCTCGTCTGTCGACTATGGTATCTCCGTCGCGGGTGCAGAAGTTACCACGGGCGCAGATATCACCGGCCCCCACAAGGGCTCCTACCCCCATGGCCTCTAGAATACCGCGACCGATCGAGAACTCGAGAGGGTCATACCCGAAGAGCGACAGATGCCCCGGACCGCTGCCAGGGGTCACGCCCGTATCGACAATTTCCAGCAGGCCAAGCTCGCTCCTCTTCGCCAGAGCGTCCATATTAGGCTTGAAAGCCGCCTCCAGCTCGGTTCTCCCTTCGGGGCCGGGCAGCCCTCCCAGACCGTCCATAACGAGCAGGATCATCTTCCCTCCCCTGTCGGTGGCCAGCTTTTTCAGCATTTCCATCCTTTTCATCCTTTGTCACCCCCATTGAGAGATGTTTTATCATTCATTTTGTGATTTGTCCTGTTCACCTGTTTTTTTCTGTAAAAACCCCCGACTTTTATGTTATCATTTTCCCTAAGCGATTCACCATTTAATACCAAATCAAGGGGGTCATCAAGGTGAAGTTTTCGGAAAGAGTCCAGGCCATGCAGTCGTCCCCGGTGCGCAGGCTGCTACCATACGCCGACGCGGCGAGGGCCAAGGGGAAGAAGATCTACCCTCTCAACATCGGACAGCCCGATATCAAAACACCGGAATCGTTCCTCAAGTCCATCAGAGAGTTCTCGCAGGAGGTCATCGAGTACGCGACCTCGCAGGGCAACAACGACCTGCGCGACGCGATGAGCCGCTACTACAAGGACTTCGAGATTCCCTTCGAGAGGGAGGACATCATTGTTACAGCAGGCGGCAGCGAGGCGCTTCTTTTCGCGTTCATGACCATGTGCGACCCCGACGACGAGGTGCTGATTCCCGAGCCGTTCTACGCCAATTATAACGCTTTTGCGCAGAGTGTGAACGTAAAAGTAGCTCCGATCACTACAAAAGCGGAGGAGGGCTTCCATCTTCCGCCCAAGGAGCAGGTAGAGGCTCTGATCAACCCGCGCACCCGCGCCATCCTTGTGGCGAACCCCGGCAACCCGACCGGAACGATCTACACCCTGGACGAGATGAAGATGCTGGCTGAGCTCGCCCTCAAGCACAACCTATACATCGTCGCGGACGAAGTGTACCGCGAGTTCGTCTACGACGGACTGAAATACACCAGCTTCGGCCACCTGCCGGAGATCAAGGACAGGGTCATAATAGTCGACTCGGTCTCTAAGCGCTACAGCGCGTGCGGCGCCCGCATAGGCTGCATCGCTACCAAGAACAAGGAATTCATGGCCCAGGTGCTGAAGATCGCTCAGGGACGCCTGTGCGTGCCCACACTGGAGCAGGTCGGCGCCACAGCTCTCTACAACACCCCGAAGTCCTATCTTGAAGAGGTCAACAAGGAGTACCAGTCGCGCCGCAACACGCTCTACGCGGCTCTGCAGAAGATGCCCGGCGTCATCTGCTCCGAGCCGAAGGGCGCGTTCTACGTCATGGTCAAGCTGCCCGTCGACGACGCCGAGAAGTTCATCATCTGGATGCTGGAGAACTTCGACGTGAACGGAGAGGTCCTTATGGCCGCGGCCGGCGAGGGCTTCTACGCCACTCCGGGCCTCGGCAAGCAGGAGTTCCGCCTGGCCTACGTCCTCAAAAACGAGGAGCTGGTCAAGGCCATGGACGTGCTGAAGCTCGCCCTCGAGGCCTACCCCGGAAGAGTAGAGCCTGTAGCGGCCCAGTAGAACGCAGTTTTTCACACGTCTCCCATGCCCTGCGGCGCTCTTGGAGAACCGCAGGGCATGGGAGTATTTTTCCGCCGCCAACACAATGAAGAGAGGTAGTTGCACATGCTAAAAGTCAAGGAAGCCATGCCAAAGGACGTAGGACACGGCATCGCACGCATCTCCCCGGAGGACATGGTCGAACTGGGCCTGTCCGAGGGCCAGATCGTAGAGATTAAAGGGAAGAGGCACACCTCGGTCCGCATTCTGTCCTGCGACTCGGAGCTGGTCGAATCCGGCTCGGCCAAGGGCATCATTCAGATCGACGGCATTTCAAGGGACAACGCCCAGGTCAGCATAGACGATAAAGTGGAGGTCAACAGGACGACGCATCACTTCGCCGGAAGCGTTACCCTTCGCCCTCTGACGTCCACCGCGCTGCTCGAGAAAGAGCGTGACGCCGTCTATATTCGCTCGCTTCTCGAAGGGCTTCCTGTGACGAAGGACGACCGGGTGCGCACAAATCTGTTCGGCAGCCGGATATGCGACTTTCGCATTGTGGACACCACACCGACCGGCACGGTGATAATCAGCAAGTCCACCTATGTGAACGTGGAGAAGCAGGCCGAGGGGGAAAGAAAGGCCAAGATAACATACGAGGACATCGGCGGCCTAGGCCCCCAGATTCAGAGGATCCGCGAGATGATAGAGCTGCCGCTCCGATTCCCCCAGGTGTTCGACCGGCTCGGGGTGCAGCCCCCCAAGGGCGTGCTCCTCTACGGACCTCCCGGCACGGGAAAGACCGTGATAGCGCGCGCCGTGGCCGCCGAGACGGACGTCTACTTCACCCACATCTCCGGCCCGGAGGTCATAGGCAAGTTCTACGGCGAGAGCGAGGAGCGCCTTCGCAATGTATTCGAGGATGCTCAGGCGCACGCTCCCTCGATAATCTTCATAGACGAGATAGACGCCATCGCCCCCAAGCGCGAGGAGATGGGCGGGGAGAAGCAGGTTGAAAGACGCGTCGTGGCCCAGCTTCTTGCGTTGATGGACGGGCTTGAGTCCCGAGGGCAGATCGTCGTTATTGGAGCTACAAACATACCCAACACCCTCGACCCAGCGCTTCGCCGTCCGGG
>JBAYOX010000165.1:0-4611 GCA_041678025.1 Aminobacteriaceae bacterium | reverse complement strand
GCCCAGAAGAGGTTCACCGCCGTCGGCCTTGTCCTGGCAAGCCGGTCAATCGCTGCGAGGGCCTCGTCTCGTCCGATGCGGGCCTCTAGGGCTACGCCGTATGCCGCAGCTATGCCGATAGCCGGTGCACCCCGAACGCCAAGGGTCTCGATCGCGACAGCGACATCCTCGGCCCTGACGCATTCGATGAACTCCACCGAGCTCGGCAGCCTGCGCTGATCGAGCAGCCGAAGCACTCCGCCGCTCCATGAGATCGCGGGGGGAAGCATCACTCATCACCTCCCGGAAGGGAGCTTCCAACGGTCGAGGACAGCACCTCCGCGCCAGCCTCGCCATCCCTGAAGCGCAGGCGCAGCTCGTCCTTCTCCTGAAGCTCCGCAACGCTCATGACCGGCGCACCATCCTTTTCGCATACGATGTACCCCCTGCCCAGGGTCTTCAAGGGGGAGAGCCCGTCGAGAGAGGCCGCGCACTCCGCCAGACGCTCCGCAGAGGCGGAAAGGGCGCTCTGTGCCGCAGTCGCAAGCCTCGTCGAAGATAGGCGAAGGGAGACATCTGTAGACGACATATCCCTGTCGATTACCCTTGCCGACCTGGAGAGCAGAGAGTCAACCGAGCGATGGCACTTCGAGATCGTCAGGTTAAGAGCGGAACGGGCCGACGACGACCTGTGGTCGAGCAGTCGCATCAGGTCGCGCCTGTCCGGAAAGACGCGCTCCGCCGCCGCCGACGGTGTAGGGGCGTGATGGTCCGCGGAAAGGTCCGCCAGCGTCTCGTCGATGTCGTGTCCCACTCCTGTAATGACAGGTACTTGAGCGGCTCGCACGGCTCTGACCACCCTCTCGTCGTCGAAGGGCGTCAGGTCGTCCCTTGCGCCGCCGCCACGGACGAGCATGGCGCAGTCAACCCCCTTCACCATCTGTATCCTGGCGATCGCGTCGACAATTGATTCCGGGGCCTCCAACCCCTGGACCACTGCGGGGATAACCACGATCTCACAGGATGGCATTCTCTTAGAAGCTACCGCAAGCACGTCCTTAAGAGCGGCCCCGGTCGGGGAGGTCACCACCGCGACCCTCTCAGGAAAACGAGGCAGGGCCCTTTTCAGTTCCGGAGAGAACAGCCCCTCCGCCTCAAGGCGCGCGGCAAGTTCAAGACGCGCCCGCTCTGCTGCCCCCTTACCAACCGGGACAAGACGTTTGACAAGAAGCTGATAGGAGCCACGCGGAGCGTAGACAGTAACGGAACCCTCTGCAACGATCTCATCGCCATTCTGTGGCCACTTCGGAACGTAAACAGCATAATTCTTGAAGAGGGCACATGAAATCCGGCTCTCCTTGCCAAGCAACGTAAAGTAGACGTGCCCGCTGGAGTGCTTTTTCATCTCGCTCAGCTCGCCGCGTACTCCAACCGACTGCATCAGAGGATCGTTATGAAAAAACGAGGCGATGCGAGAGGAAAGATCGTCAACCGTCAACATCGTCGCCAATGGACTCCTCCTCACTACTGGTCTCCTCTCCGTTCTCTTTTTGTATTCCGCGGACTATCCTTCCGAGGGCACCGTTGACGAACTTGCCCGACTCTTCCGTGCCGAAGGCTTTTACAAGGTCGACCGCCTCGGATATGGCGACGGCGACCGGGGCGGCCTTTGCGAACAGGCATTCGTACAGGCACATCCGAAGAGCGGCCAGGTCCACGGCCACCATCCTCTCAGGGCGCCACCCTGTGACGTACTCTCGAATCAACCCGTCGAGCTCCATTCGCCTCTCCCATGCTCCTGATACCAGCATTCGGGCGTACTCCTCTATCTCCACGTCCTCGCCGGAGAAGAACAGCTCGAACGCCTGATTCGGGTCTTGATTTCCGCGAAGGTCAAGGGAATACAACAACTGAAGCGCCATCTCGCGGGACCGATGACGCTTCTGGGGTAAAAAACTGCGGCTCAATACACTACCTCCCCGCCCTGCTCCTCAAATATCGAATAAGGCCCGCGCCCTTCGGAGATCGGAAGTACAGCACTCCGGCAACTATTATCACTCCCCAGAAAAGGGACCACAGGAGCGCGGACACACCCTCCTTCAGCAGCAGGGTGATGAAAGCGAAAGCGATCGCCCAGATAAGCGGCATGCTTATTATCGAGACGAGCCTGTTAGTTTCCGGGACTGATACTGATTTTGTGGTCTCCACCCATGAGACTCTCACAGAGAAACCCATCTTCTGAAAGGCCGAGCGCAGCTTTGCCTCCAACCGGGCCGTGACCGAGGGGTCCATTTCACTCGGCTTTGTTACAACAATAAAGAGGGTGCCGTCCGCCGAGGTGAGGGTTGCCTGGGTGCATTTGAACGGCTTCTCGCAGAATGCGCTCACGAAATCGCAGATGCCCTGCTGAGAGACCTGGATGACGCCTAGTGACGTTCGTTTCCAAAAGAGATACATTCACTTCACCTCTGCGCTATAAGGGGCTCTAAACCATACAGAGCCCCTTTCAAGGTTCACATTGAACAATGTCGACGCCAACAGAAACAGCTTACATCAGGGCTGTTCAACGCCCGGCTGTACGGACCTTTCCGGCTCGCTTGAGGATTCGTCCGGCTGTCTGCCTTCGTGTTTTCCATCCTCGGCGGACTCCGAAAGAGGTTTGTCCTTAAAGTAAATTCCCTGCACGTTAACGTTGACCGCCCTGACCTTATACCCGGTGTATTCCTCTATGTTCTTCTTGATCATCTCCTGTACGTCCCAGGCGAGATCGGGGATGCGATAGCCGAACTTGACGAGGACATACACGTCAACGCTCGCCTCCGGGCGAACCCCGTCCTCCAGGACCACCCTGACTCCTTCGCTGGCCTTTCTGCCGATTCCAAGCTTGGAGGCGATTCCCGGGCTTGCAGGCTGCACTCCCTCGATCGTGGACAGGGTCTTCTTTGCAAGCTCGGAAAGCACATCCTCGCTTATATGAACGACTCCGGTAAAGAGTCCGTCCGACGAGGGCGCTCCCGGATCAGCAGGCTCCTCGAAAACACCCTCAGAGCCGAAGTCATCGTAGTGATCCTCAGACTTCAGGTTCATTTTCAGATCATCCATATCACAGCCTCCCCCCTAAAAGTTCACTCTCCGGGCTGATCAAACGACCCTCCGCATCCAGGGCATTCCAGCGGTTCCTGCGGGTCGTACTCGTCCGGCTGATAGTAAAAAACGTAGCTACAGTGAGGGCAGGTCACGGATACGTAACTCCCGTCAAACTCCTCGTCCTCAAAGTCTCCGTCCTCATCCGTATCGAAGTCCTCCTCGCCCGTAAGTTCGGAGACCGTCCTCTCTAGGGCGTCCAGGTCCTCGTCAAGCAAGGCGCAGTCGTCAGCCAGGTCCTCGTAGAGAGCCCTCTGTTCCTGAATCAGCTCCTCGTGCTCCGTCACCTCCAGAGAGAGCGCCTCAAGCGCGTCAACAACAGCCCCGAATATCTTACCCTGTCCTTCATTCTCGGCCGGCGCAATACCGTCGAGCAGCCCCTTGAGATAGGCTATTTTTTCCCGAGCGCTCATCTCGTTAACCCCCCTGCGAAGAATTATTTTTTGGCCCGTTCCAGGTACTGGCCAGAACGCGTGTCGACGACAACGACATCGCCGACGTTCACAAATATCGGGACGGTAACGGTAAGGCCGGTCTGCAGTGTGGCTGGCTTCCCACCGCCCGAAACAGTGTCGCCTTTGAAGCTTGGAGGCGTATCCACAACCTCTAGCTCAACGCTCTTTGGCATCTCTATTCCCATGATGCGCCCCTCGTTGAACTCTATCTGCACCTCCATGTCATCCACAAGGTAGTTAACGATATTTCCGAGTATATCCGCAGAGATATGAAGCTGTTCATAGGTCGCCAGATCCATGAAGACGTAGTCGTCGCCGTCCTTGTAGCTGTACTGCGCTGGCTTCTCGTCGAATATTATACGCTCGAACCGTTCGCCCGAGCGGAAAGAGTTTTCAACGATCGATCCTGTGTCGAGGTTCTTCATCTTCGTACGGACCGTAGCGCCGCCACGCCCCATCTTATGATGCTGAAACTCTATCACTTCCCAAATACCATCCTGCCATCGAATCTTCATGCCCGAATAAAAGTCCGACGTATCAACGACCTGCGCCATAAGAAAACCTCCCAAAGACAAATCAGAGTAATGCCACAACAAACGATATGTATGTAAAAAAGAGTTTAAACGTTATTTCAGAGTGAACTGTTCGACCGGGCCGTCCGGTGTGCTGAGAATATAGGGTATGACTATCATGGCGACTTCGGATTTGTCACGCACATCCTTTCTGTACTTAAAAAGCTCTCCAAGAAGGGGGATATTGCTCAGTATCGGAACGCGACCCCGCTCGGTTCTCTTAACGTCCTTGTGAAGCCCACCCACAACAAAAGGCTCGCCGTCCCTGACGCGAATCAGCGTCGTAACCTCCCGGCTTGACGTCTGAGGAAATTCCTCACCCGCCTGCCCCTTGTATGTGCCGATTATCTCCCCTGTCTGTATCTTGAGCTCCACCGTGACCATCTTGTCCCTGCCGACCGTGGGGGTGAACTCCAGGATAGGTCCCACCTCTTTTTCGCTCCAGGTGGGGTTGCCCGCCT
>JBAYOX010000164.1:0-4723 GCA_041678025.1 Aminobacteriaceae bacterium | reverse complement strand
GGCCTTCGGTGCGGACATAATCCTGCTGAACATGTTCGACGTACTCGCTCCTCACATTGAGGGGCTGGAGATAGCAAGCGACGACGAGTTCTTCCTGCGAACCTACGGGCAGGGACGAGCGTCTCGTGCCGCCTCCCCGTGCGGAGAAAGCTCCCCGGTCATATCCGTGCTGAAAAAGCTCACAGGCCGACCGATCGCGATAAACCTCGAGCCGGTCGACAGGACGGAGCGGCTCTCAGGCCCACAGGCTGCCCTGCCGGAGGGTCGGCGCGCCACTCCGGAGATCGCAAAGCTCGCGGTCGGGCAGGGGGTGGACATGCTTCTCATCACAGGGAACCCGGCCACGGGCGTGACCACCTCCTCGATAGCCGAGTCCCTCAGAGGGATCCGCGAAGCAGTCGGCCCCGACCCGATACTGGCAGCGGGGAAGATGCACGCTGCCGGATCCCTCTCAGACTCGGGCGCGGACCTGGTCGACGAGTCGATCATCACCCGCTGGATAGACGACGGAGCGGATATAGTTCTTCTGCCGGCGCCGGGCACTGTACCGGGGATCTCCCCTGAGCGAGTCAGGTCGCTCATCGAGACAGTCCACTCTCGGGGGGCCATGGCCATGACATCCATCGGCACGTCTCAGGAGGGCGCGGACGAGGAGACGATCAGACGAATCGCACTGTGGTGCAAGAGCTGCGGGGCCGACATCCACCATATCGGCGACTCCGGCTACAGCCCGGGGATAGCCGTGCCTGAGAACATCCTGGCCTACTCCATCGTAATCCGCGGCCGCCGCCACGCCTGGCGCAGGATGGCCGCATCGATCGCGAGGTAAGAGGGAGATGTTCGGACTGAAGAGGAAGAGCCTGGACCTGCTCTCGCCTCTCTCGGGCACGGTGGTGCCGCTGGACACGGTCCCCGACCCCGTCTTCGCGGAGAGGATGATGGGCGACGGGGTGGCTCTGATACCGGACGAGGGCGGCGAGGTCCTGGCCCCATGCGACGGTGAGCTCGCAGCGCTCTTTCCGACCGGGCACGCGTTCGGCATCAGGGGGCCTCTCGGTATAGAGGTGCTGGTGCACGTGGGCATTGACACTGTCTCCCTTGAGGGAGAGGGGTTCACCCTTCTGGCCGCGGCTGGAGATACGGTCAGGGCGGGCGACCCGATCGTCCGTTTCGACCTCGCGCTAGTCTCCTCCAGGGCCCCTTCGATGCTCACCCCTGTCATCATCACTACGGGCGACCTGGTGAAGTCGCTTCGCGCAGCCTCCGGCAGGGTGCGGTCGGGCAGGGATGTCCTGCTCACGGTAGAGCTCAAATGACGGGCGTGCCGAGGCGCGAATCCGCCCCGAATATAGCCGAACACGAATAATCCAAGGGGGGAAAAAGATGCGCACTCTATCGAGGAGGATGGGCTACTCCAGAAGACTTGACGCCTTCTTCAAACACGCTGCGGTCGACGCCGTTCTGCTGCTCATGATCTCCGCCTCGGTGGTCACGGCGGTGCTTTCTCTCTTCGTCGACAGCGACGCGCTAGAGCTCTGCAACCTCATATTCTCCGCCATCTTCGCGATCGAGCTCGTAGCACGTTTCTTCACCTACTCGACCGATAAGAGCGAGTACCTGCCCGACTGGTGGATGGACTGGGTCGCCACCATCCCCTGGGACGAGTTCCTCTGCTTCATCTTCCCCGGCGGAGGAGTCTCGATGCTGCGCCTGCTCCGCCTTCCCCGCATATTCAGGTTGCTGCGCTTCCGCAACATCAAAAGATCGGACGCTGCGCTAAGCCTCTCCTACCGCTTCAGGCGGCTGCTGGAGGTATCCATGCTCCGGCAGGTTATGACGATGATCCTGGTCTCGCTCGGTTTCGTCTGGATCTTCACCGCCATACTGAACACCCTTGGGGCAGGCTTTGAGCACGGCGATAACCTCTGGTTCTCACTCATCACCATGATCAGCTCCGACAGCGTCTTCGAGGTCAGCGACCAAGGGACCCCGGTCAAGATCGTGATACTAGTCCTTTCGTTCATAGGTATAGTCCTCTTCAACGGAGTGCTTATCGCCATCATCATCGGAAAGCTGATGGAGCGCCTCGACGACCTGAAGAGCGGTCGCGGCGACGTCCGCGAGAAGGGGCATATCATCCTGCTCGGCTTCAACGAGTGCGTCCCGCACATCATAGACGAGCTTGAGAGCTTCTGCATCAACGAGCGAAAGAGGCTTATAAGGGTGGTGGTCGCCAGGGAGCGTCCTCCAGAGACCACGGACCAGATGGTGGAGTCCAGGCCGCACGTGGAGGTCATAACACGGATCGGCAGCTTCCACAACGCCGACGCGCTGGAGAGGATATCGGCGCACAAGGCATGGGCGGTCATAGTGCTGGGGGAGCGGGCCGCGAACAGCAGACTATCCGAGCGCCTTAACGACCCGGTAGTCACTCGCACCCTTGTGGCGCTTGAGACGCTGCTCGACAGCAAGCAGGGGAGCAGACAGGAACCGGTGATAGTGCTCAACTATCTCGACCTCAGCCGCAGCTATCATGTCACGGAGTTCCTCCGCCCCTTCGGCAACAGGAGCGTAAAGGTCTTCTTCAACCCCGTCTTCTTCACCGGAAAACTTATCGCCGCCATGTGCATCAACCCCTTCGCGGAGGACATATACAACGAGCTGCTCACCCCCGAGGGGAACGAGTTTCATATCGTCACTCTTCCCGAAGGCTCCCCCCGGAGATGGCGCGATCTGATGAACGCCTTCCCGAGATCCATCCCTGTGGGCTACAGAGACGGGAGCGGCGAGATGAGAATGGCGCCTCCCCCCGACGACGAGCTGCCGGGGCTCGCTGATGTGATAGTCCTGAGCGAGGACTCGCACGACGCGTCGCTCTTCGAGCCCTCCGCAGGGGCAAAGACAGACCGCAAGGGCCCCTCCCCGCACTGCCCGGACATACCCTTCTCCGGCACCCTGCTGATCGTCGGGGCGAACCCGAGGCTCCCATTCATAATAGACGAGATGTCATCAATCGGGGTGTCGGTGACAGTCGCCGACAACCAGACCGAGGAGGAGTTCAGAGACTGGTACGGCGAGTACTCCCGCTCACCTCTCCCCGTAGGGGTGCTCTTCCGAGAATGCCGCTTCCGTAGCGAGAAGGAGGTGCGCTCCGCGGTCGACCTCCCCTCCTTCGACAGGATAGTGCTGCTCGCCGACGGCCATCTGCTGGACTCCGCCACTCCCGACCAGATTGACGCCGAGACCACGTCCAGGCTGCTCATGCTGAGCCACATGATAGAGGAGGCTGGCGCAGGAGACGTCCGCATGATAGTGGAGACCCTGACGGTGGACTCCGAGGCGGTCGTAAGAAATATCAGAAGCTGCTCGAACGTCATAGCCCCCCTGACCATAGCCAGGCTGCTGACCACCTTCACCCTTCAGCCGGAGTTCGAGGAGCTGTTCAGGACCATCATCCAGCACGGTGACATCGACATTGCCTGCAGGCCGGTCGAGGACTCGGTCATGGGTTTCGAGCAGGGAAAAACCACCTTCGGCAAGCTTCTCGAAGGGGCGCACAACGGCTGCATTCCTCTCGGCTGGGTGGAGACCGAACCGTGCGACTCCAGCGACCGCATAAGGGGCGGCTCGCGAACAGTGACGCTCAACCCTCCGAAGAGGAGCGAGGTACCGCCCGGCTCGGACATAATCTTCCTGCGCAGACAGGGGCACCGATGAGCGAAGCGCGGCGTGCTCCGTGCTATACTACGCGTGCAAGAATAATTACAGGAGGGAAAGAGATGGCGGAAAATCCGGAATTGGGAAAGTTCATTCCCCTGCGGACCGACGACCTGGTCGCCGCCCTGTGCAAGGAGTCGCACTCCGACGCAGACGCCGAAAAGTTTCGTCGGGTGGCGGAGCTGGTGGAGGCCACCTATCACTACGACTTTCACGACGCCCTTAAGAGGGCTCGCAGGGCGTACCACGTATTCAACCCGGACGCCGACACACTGAAACTGAACTCTGAGGACGAGTCTCCAGACGTGCAGTTTGACAGAATGGTCGAGGCGCTGAAGGAGCTCCTCCTCGCCGCTAACTACCGCGAGTTTCCCATAGACGAGCTTAACGAGATAATGACAAAGGCCGCCCCAAGGGGGCTGAACATCAAGGTGAACCTGGAGAATTACGACGAGGTGCTCATCTTCCGCAGGGGGAGCAGACTCGCCCCGAAGCCGAAGACACCGCTCTCCTGGTGGAGCTCGCTCCGCAGGAAGAAGGAACCGGCCGAGCCGGAGCTCGAGGAGGTCATTCAGCGGCTGATGATACTGATAAGGCTGAAGAGCCATGAGGACGTCGAGGAGTTCTACGAGACGTACGTCAGGACCGCCGCAGAGACCGAGCAGGAGCGGGAGAAGCGCATGGCCGAAGAGGCCGTTCGAGGAAAGAGGCCCGATAAGAAAAGGGCCACCACCAGCGACGGGACTCAGACCATATTCCTTAAGGTGTTCAAGAACGTCCCGGCCTCCACCCTGCAGACCCTGTTCCCGGACGTAACCATCCAGATGACGCTGGCCGACAAGGGCAAGATACTGCTGCCGCTGGCGGCTGGAATCCTCGGAGTGGTCAACCGTGTCATACCAGCCATACTGGTGATCGGCACTCTGCTGACAGCGATAGTAGCAGGAAGGGCCATCGACTGGGCGCACTTCAAGGAGCAGCTCTTCCCGATACTCGCCGCATTCGT